>CAZRIU010000026.1:4319-10942 GCA_964600245.1 uncultured Dehalococcoidales bacterium | reverse complement strand
AACACCCTCGGCGAGCAGACAACCGAAGCCGAGATAGAGACCATCGCCCGCGAAAAAGAGGCCACCTTCCGCCGCATCATCGGTAAGGATATAAAACCCCTCCCCGGCACCCTCAAGCTGCTCAAAGAACTGCACAACCAGGGTATAAAGATGGCCATCGCCTCATCGACGACCATAGAAAACATCCGCCTAATCGTGGGCAGCCTGGGCATCGCCGACTGCTTCCAGGCTGTCATTACCGGCCACGACGTCACCGAGGGCAAGCCCAGCCCCCAGGTCTTCCTCCTCGCCGCCCAGAAATTGGGAGTCGAGCCCCAAAACTGCATCGTATTCGAGGATGCGGTGGCAGGGGTCAAAGCGGCCAAGAGCGCGGGAATGTACTGCGTCGCCGTCGCCAACACCCACCCCGCCGAAAAACTCTCCGAAGCCGACCTCATCGTGGATACGCTGGAAGAGGTTAGTGTCAAAGATTTAGAAAAACTGCTAAAATCGAACGGATAGGAGCCTGCGATGGAACGTTCCCTGGTTTTGGTCAAACCCGACGCCATGAAAAGAGAACTGGCGGGTGTTATTATCGCCCGCCTGGAAAAGCTGGGCCTGAAATTGGTGGCAGCCAAAATGCTTCACGCCGATAAGGCTTTAGCCCGCAAACACTACGCCGTACACAAAGACAAGCCCTTCTATAACGACCTGGTCAACTATATCACCTCCGCCCCCATTATCGCCTGCGTCTTCGAGGGCAAAAACGCCGTGGAAACCATCCGGAAGGCGATGGGCGCCACCGACCCGGCAAAAGCGGAAAAGGGCACTATACGCGCTGATTTCGGTGAAAGCCTGGAGCGCAACAGCGTCCACGGCTCGGACTCGCCCGACAATGCTGAGGAAGAGATAAAGCTCTTCTTCCACCCCGACGAAATATACAGCTACTGAATCCGCAGCACTGGTTTCGCCTGTTCCCAGAGCTCATCAAGCTGGTAGTAGTCACGCTCAAAGGGGGCAAAGATGTGGACGATAACGTCGCCGAAGTCGAGCAAAAGCCACCCCGAATCTATCGTCCCCTCGCGGTGGTCGGGCAAAATGCCCGCCTTCTTTAGGCGGTGCCCCACTTCGTCGTAGATGGTGGAAAGCTGCCTCTCGGAATCGCCGCTGCATATCACGAAATAGTCGGCGAAGCTGCAGACCTCGCGGGTGTCGAGCAAAACAATGTCAATCGCCTGCTTGTCGGCGGCGGCTTCCACCGCCTGGCGCGCCACTTCTAACGATTCCAGAAGTCAGCCTCCGTAGACTCAATAATATTATAGCATATTGACTCTCCCCTCCACCCCTTTTTTATATCTTTTCCCACCCACCGCCCTTTTAAGGAAATTCCCCTTAATCCCCCTTTTTCAAAGGGGGAAACCATGTGGGGCGTACCCCCCAAGTTAAGGAGTTTACTCATTAGGGCGGGTATTGGGTGGGAAGATATTACGTACGCACAACAAGGTGGGAGTGGGGACGCCCCCCAACGAGAGTATGTTATAATTATGTTAACCAATCAAGGAAGGTGAAATGAAAGAACTCCTCTTCGGCACGGGCGGCACCCCCCACACCGCCAAGACCCAATCGGCTATAGACGGCATCAAGCGCATCGCCGAGCTGGGCCTGGGCTGCATGGAGCTTGAGTTCGTCTACGGCGTCAGGATGGCGGAAAACAGCGCCCGCCTCGTGGCGGAAACCGCCCAGAGCCTGGGCGTAAAACTCTCGGCCCACGGCCCCTACTACATCAACCTCAACGCCCGCGAGCCGGAAAAGGTAGCCGCCAGCCAGGAAAGGATAATCCAGACCGCCCGCATCGGGGCCCTCTGTGGTGCCCAGAGCGTCGCCTTCCACGCCGCCTTCTACCTGGGCGACCCACCAGAAAAAACCTACCAGGCGGTCAAGAAAAACCTGGCCGAGGTCATGAATACGCTCAAGAAAGAAGATAATAAGGTCTGGGTCAGGCCCGAGGTCATGGGCAAGCCCAGCCAGTTCGGCGATATCGACGAAATAATCAGGCTATGCAACGAGCTGGATAGAGTCGGTATCTGCATGGACTTCGCCCACTGGCACGCCCGCGTCGGGCAGGCCAACTCCTACCCCGAATTCGTCGCCATACTGGAGCAGATAAAAAACGGCCTCGGCGATAAGGCCATAGCCAACATGCATATCCACGTCTCCGGCATCGCCTACGGCCAGAAGGGGGAACGCAAACACCTCGACCTTGAAGACTCCGACCTCAACTACATCGAGCTACTACAGGCGCTCAAGGACTACAAGGCCGGGGGGCTGGTAATCTGCGAAAGCCCCAGCCTGGAAGCCGACGCCCTCCTCCTCCAGGAAAGCTACCACCGCCTCTGAAGCAGCCCGATTTTCCTATTGACAACGCCTTCTGTTATAATATAGGGTACGAGTCTAATGATGAAATCGAACTGGATGCGCAACAGCTTAATATACCTCATCATTCTGGTGGCGGCGGTCGTCCTCCTCTACCAGCTCTTCCCGACATCGGCCAAGCCGACCGAAATCGGCCTTGATCAAGCCATCACCATGTCCCAGGACGGCGAGATAGCCGCCATAACCGTGGATAACGAAGAGCTGCTCATCACCACCCTCGACGGCCGGGAGCTAAAAACCGCCATCGGCATCCTCACCCTGGTCGAGCTTCAGGAGCTGGGCTTAAACCTCACTGGTGTGGACTACAACGTCAAGCCTTCGGGCTTCGACTGGAGCAGTCTGCTCATCGGCTTCATTCCCCTCATCCTCTTCGGCGCCCTCATCTTCTTCTTATTCCGTTCGGCGCGGGGGGCTAACAGCCAGGCGATGAGCTTCGGGCGCAGCCGCGCCCGCCTCCTGCAGGGCAGCACGCCCACCGTCACCTTTGACGATGTCGCCGGCGTGGAAGAAGCCAAACAGGAGCTGACCGAAGTCGTTGACTTCCTCAAATCAAGGGAGAAATTCCAGAGCCTGGGGGCGCGCATCCCCAAGGGCATTTTGCTTATCGGCCCCCCAGGCACGGGCAAGACCCTACTGGCTAGAGCGGTAGCCGGCGAAGCCAGCGTCCCCTTCTTCTCCATCAGCGGCAGCGAATTCGTCGAGATGTTCGTCGGCGTCGGCGCTTCCAGGGTGCGCGACCTCTTCGAACAGGCCAAGCGCAACACCCCCTGCATCATCTTTATCGACGAGATTGACGCCGTCGGCCGCCATCGCGGCGCGGGCTTAGGCGGCGGCCACGACGAAAGGGAGCAGACCCTCAACCAGATTCTGGTGGAGATGGACGGCTTCGACACCAACACCAGCGTCATTATTCTGGCGGCGACCAACCGCCCCGATATACTGGACCCCGCCCTCCTCCGCCCCGGGCGCTTCGACCGCCGGGTGATTCTAGACCGCCCCGACATCAACGGGCGGACGGCCATTCTCAAGGTCCACTCCAAGGGCAAGCCCCTGGCCGACGAGGTCGATTTAGAGGTGCTGGCCAAGCAGACGGCGGGCTTCAGCGGCGCCGACCTAGCCAACCTGGTCAACGAAGCCGCTATCTTAGCGGCGCGCCGTGGCCAGAAAGTCGTCAAGATGGTGGAACTGGAAGAGTCCATAGACCGCGTGCTGGCCGGCCCGGAAAGGAAGAGCCGCCGCATCAGCCCCAAGGAAAAGGAAATCAGCGCCTACCACGAAGCGGGGCACGCCATGGTGGCCCGGCTGCTGCCCAACGCCGACCCCGTGCACAAGATTTCGATTGTGGCGCGCGGCGTGATGGGCGGTTACACCCGCCTCCTGCCCACCGAAGACCGCTACCTGATGACCCGCTCCCAGTTCAAGGATATGATCGCCACCCTCCTGGCGGGGCAGACCGCCGAGGAGTTAATCTATAAAGAAATGACCACGGGCGCCCAGAACGATATCGAAGAAGCCACCAAGCTGGCGCGCAAGATGGTCACCTCCTACGGGATGAGCCAGAAGCTCGGCCCCCGCACCTTCGGGCGCAAAGAGGAAATGGTCTTCTTAGGCCGCGAAATCTCGGAGCAAAGGGACTACAGCGAAAAGGTCGCCCAGGAGATTGACGAAGAGGTTTACAGTATTATCCAGCACGCCCACGACGAAGCCAGGCGCCTGCTCACCAAGAACAAGAAAAGGCTGGTCCATGTCGCCGAAAAAATCATCGCCCAGGAAACCATAGAGGGCGAAGAGCTGGAACTGGCTTTCACCGAGCCCCTATCGGTCAAGCCCAAGGCCAAGGAGACCCCCAAGACAGCCAAGGCGGAAACCAAGGCCAAGCCGGCCGCCAAGAAAGACGAAACGGCACCCCAGCTTATTCCCAAACAAGCGCCGGCATCCCCATAGGGAAGAGCCGTGATTGAGATTACGTCCAAGCCCATCTCCCCCGAGTCCGTCGTCAACAGGGTCAAGACCTCCGGCAGTGGCTGCGTGGCGGTCTATGTCGGGCTGATTCGCGATAACTCCCAGGGCAAGCAAGTCGCCTCCGTGGAATACAGCGACCCCAAAGGCACAGCCAAGGCAAGTCTGGAAAGAATGGCCGGTGAAATTCGGCGCCAATGGCAGGTGGAGAGTATCGCTATCTGCCACCGCATCGGCAAGCTTGAGGTGGGCGACATCAACTTCCTGGTCGCTATCGCGGCCGCCCACCGCCAGGAAGGCTTTGCCGCCACTCAGTACGCCGTCGACCACTTTAAAGAGCTGCTCCCCACCCGCAAAAAGGAAAGCTACCGCGACGGCAGCACCCATATAGAAGGCGAATAACTGGAGACCAGCGTCCCCCTAGTTCTTACGGCTTATCACCAAATCGGCTAAATCCCTTAATGCCTGGCGGCTGGGCTTAGCCGGTAGCTTCCCCAGGTCGCGGCAGGCTTGGACGCAGTAGTCCGAGGCAAGCTCGTAGCACTGCTTGACGATAGGCGAAGGTGCCACCATCTCTATCGCCCGCCTGATTTTCTGCTGCTTATCCTTTTCGGGCATATCGGGGTTATCAAACAGCTCTTTTACCGGATTGTCGTCGGGGTATTGCTCCAGCAGCAGCATGGCCGGCAGCGTCAGCGTCCCTTGGGAAAGGTCGGAGCCGATGGGCTTGCCCAGCTCTGCCTCGGTGCCCACGAAATCGAGGACATCGTCCACAATCTGAAAGGCGACGCCCAGCTTAAAGCCGTAATCCTCTAAAATCTTTATCGAATCTTCGGGCGCATCGCTCAAGATAGCCCCCGAAATAGTCGCCAGCGAAAAGAGCGAGGCGGTCTTGCTGGCGATTCTCTCCAGGTAGTGCTCGCGGCTCTGCTCCAGCTTAAAGGCGTCGTTGATCTGCACAATCTCGCCCGCAGATATGGTCTGCAATGTCTGGCTGAAGAGTATTATCACCCGCAGGTTTCCCGTGTTGGCGGCGAACTCCCCCGCCCGGGCAAACACGTAGTCCCCCAGTAGCACCGCCCGGTCCTCCCCCCACACCTGGTTAACCGTCGGCCGTCCCCGCCGCACCGCAGACTTGTCGATGGCGTCGTCGTGCACCAGGGTGGCGGTGTGCATCAGCTCGACGGCGGTAGCCATGGGCAGCAACAAATCGAGGTTGTAGTTGTAGAACTTCCCCGCCAGCAGCGTCAGCGCGGGCCTTATGCCCTTACCCCCCACCATTATGTGCCGTAGCATCTCGGCTAGGTGCGGGGAATCGACCTCGGTTATCGCCTCCATCTGGCGCCTTACCTTGGACAGGTCCTCTGACACCGGTTGATAGATTTCTTCCAGCTCCAACCCTCTCTCCTTTATCTTATGGGCAGTCGGAACAACTCTAACGTATTCTTAGCCGCCGCCCCCGCCACCGCTTCCCGGGGCACTTCCCTGACCTGGGCCACCTTCTCAGCGATAAGGGCCACGTAGGCGGGCTCGTTACGCTTCCCCCGGTAGGCCTGCGGCGCCAAAAAAGGAGCATCCGTCTCCAAAAGCAGCCTGTCCAGCGGTATCTCCTTGGCCACCTGCAACAGTTCCCCTGCCGAGGGGTAGGTCACCGAACCCGCCAGCGAGATATAGAAGCCGATATCGATATAGCGCTGCGCCATTTCGATATCCCCGCTGAAGCAGTGCATAACCCCCCGCCGCAGTCTCCCCGCCGAAAGCGTCGACCTCACCCAGTCGCTCAGCATGTTAAAGACCTCTTCATGGGCCTGGCGGCAGTGCACCACCACCGGCAAAGATAACTCTATGGCTAGGTCGAGCTGTTTTTTGAAGGCTTCGATCTGGCTCTTGCGCGCGGAAAGGTTGCGGTAGAAATCGAGCCCAATTTCCCCCACCGCCACCACTCGCTCATCTTGGGCCAGCTCCCCCAGCGTTTTAAGGTCTTCGTCTTTTAACTCCGAAGCATCGTGGGGGTGAAAGCCCACGGTGCTGAAGACGTCTTCGTATTTTCTGGCTATCTTCAACGAGGCATGGCTCGACTTTAAATCCATCCCGATGTTTATCACCACCCTCACCCCACCCTGTCGGGCACGGGCGAATACCTGCTCACGGTCTCTATCAAAGGCGGGTAAATCGATATGGGCGTGCGAATCTATCAGCATCACTTCCCCAGCCGCGCCGTCTCCTTCTCAACCAGTTTCTCGTCCAGCTTG
>CAZRIU010000026.1:0-4219 GCA_964600245.1 uncultured Dehalococcoidales bacterium | reverse complement strand
TAGACGAAGGTAAGCACCCGGTTGACCAGGTTGCCGTAGGTCGCCACCAGCTCGTCGTTGTTGCGGCGGAAGAACTCTCGCCAGGAAAAGTCAGTATCGCTGGTCTCAGGCATATTTATTGATAATAGGTAGCGCAGCGGGTCGGGCTCATAGCGGGATAGGTAATCGGGCAGCCAGACTGCCCAGTTCTGGCTGGTGGAAAGCTTCTTACCCTCTATAGTCAAAAACTCATTAGAGGGCACGTCGTAAGGAAGATTTAGGTCTCCGTAGCCCATCAGCATGGCCGGCCAGATGATAGTATGGAAGGGGATGTTGTCCTTGCCGATGAAGTAATAGCTTTTTGAATCTTTACCCTGCCAGAAGGGACGCCACCCCTCCCTCTCTCCTCCCGACTGAGCCCATTCTTTTGACGCCGATAGGTAGCCGATGACCGCCTCGAACCAGACGTAGATGCGCTTATTCTCGTAGCCCTCCAGCGGCACGGGCACCCCCCAGTCGATGTCGCGGGTAATTGCCCTGTCCTTAAGCCCGTCCTCAAGGTAGCGGACGGTGAAGTTGAGCACATTCTGTCGCCAGTGGCTCTTCGGCTTCACCCATTCCAGCAACTTATCCTGGAAGGCGGAAAGCTTTAAGAAAAAGTGCTCCGAGTCCTCGAAGACGGGTCCGGTGCCGCAGAGACGGCAGTGCGGTTCGAGCAGCTCGGCGGGGTTCATCGGCTTACCGCAGTCGTCGCACTGGTCGCCCCGGGCAGCGGCGGAGCCGCAAAAGGGGCAGGTGCCCTCGATGTAGCGGTCGGGCAGGAAGCGCTGACACTGCGGGCAGTAGGGCTGCGAGACCTTATCCTTATAGATATAGCCCTTTTCGAGCAGGGTAAGAAACATATCCTGAGCTACTTCGGCATGGTTTTCCGTGCCCGTGGTGGTGAACAGGTCGAAGGAAATACCGAACTTCTGCCATGATTCGAGGAACTCGCGGTGATAGCGCCCGGCAATCTCGGCGGGCTTCTTGCCCTCCTGCTCCGCCTTGATGGTTATGGGCGTGCCGTGCTGGTCCGAGCCCGAAACCATCAGTACCTCGTTCCCTTTAAGGCGGTGGTAGCGGGCGAAGATGTCGGCGGGCAGGTAAGCCCCGGCAATCTGCCCCAGGTGCAGCGAGCCGTTGGCGTAGGGCCAGGCGACGGCAACCAGGATCTTTTCAGTCATTCTGACTCTCTGGTAAAGATTCAGGCTTTTCCGGGAAAAAGGTCAACACCTGTTGTCCCTTGTCCTCGGTATAACGGGCGTAGCCCTTGCTTAAACAGCAATCGACACAGATACGCGATAGCTTGCCCTCCTCGTCGATAACCATATAGCGCTCGGGATATGGTATCTGGCGCTGGCACTCATCGCACTGGACATCCCCTAAAGACGTACAACCACGGCGCATTTGTCAACTCACCTCCATACCCGAATGCTTTAGCCCGACCTAAGCCAGGCGCGATATAACTCTTTTTTAGACAGCCCCGTCTCTGCGGCGACCTTGGCCACCGCCTCTTTGGCCCCCACCCCACTCCGCCGCATCTTTTGCAGTTGTTTTTCGATGGTTTCGGTCAGCTGCGGCTTTTTCGCCTCTTTTTGTCCGGCGATAACTAGGGTAAACTCCCCCCTGGGCTCGGCGAAGTACTCGATGGCACCGCTCACCCTGCCCCGAAAGACCTCCTCGTGGAGCTTGGTCAGCTCACGGCAGACGGCGATTTCCCTATCACCCAGAACCTCCAGTATATCATTTAGCGCCGCCGTCAGGCGGTGCGGCGTCTCAAAGACGACGATGGTGGCCGGCTCACCGGCGATTGATTTCAGAAGTTTTTGGCGGGCGCCGCTTTTATGCGGCAGAAAGCCCAAGTAGCGGAACTGCCCCGTATCCAGCCCCGAGACCGCCAGTGCCGTAATCACCACTGAGGCGCCGGGAACAGGTATTATGGGAATGCCCCGCTCATGAGCGGCAACGATAAGCTCCTGCCCCGGGTCGGAAATGCCCGGCATCCCCGCGTCCGAAACCAGCGCCACGTCCCCCTTGCTTAAAGAATCCAAGATGTAGTCCAGCTTGGTCAGCTTGTTGCGCTCGTGATAGCTGGTGGTCGGCGTCTTGATGTCGTAGCTCGCCAGCAGTTGCTTGGTGCGGCGGGTATCTTCAGCAGCGATAAGCTTCACCTCACGCAGAGTCCGCAGGGCACGCAGGGAGATATCTTCCAGGTTGCCAATCGGGGTCGCCACAATATAAAGAGGCATGGTCTACTATCCGCCCGATTTTTGCTATTATAACTCATAGCCCCTCAACCCTCAACTATCTTATCAGGCAAAAGGGTGAATTCCACCATGTCCCCGTCCCGCAGACCGAGAGTGCTGCGAAGATGATGGGGGCTGACTAACTCGGCGTCGGTATAGGGGTCGGTAACCCAGGTGAAGAAGATAAGGCAGGCAGGGTACTTATTAGCGACAACCGCCCGGCCGTAATACATGCCGATTTCACCCTCGTATTCTGGCCCGTGTTTAGTAAGGTCGATTGACCAGCCTAGCTCGGCAAAGGTAACGTAGTTCAGCAGGGTCAAATCGAAAGGTTCGGTAAGGTCGATATTCAACGTTCCGGGTATGACAGAGAGCCCGGTCAGGCGCTGAAATCCTTCCAAGCCGCCGGGTCTTAACATCTCTGAAACACCCAGACCACGCCCGGTCTTGACCATTCCTCGATAAACCTGGCTCTTGTCCATCTGAAACTCCGCCGTCCCCGTGATTATACCACCCCGTTTAGAATCTTTTCCCACCCGCCGCCCTTTAATGTAGAAAGGGGGCAAGCCCCCTTTCAAACCCCCAAAATAGGGCGGGGTGGGGAGGCGTATCCCAGAAGGAATTCTAGAGGGAGAATCCCCTCTAAGGGTGGGTAGGGCGGGTCAGTAAAACGTACGCTGACAGAGTGGGGATGTGGGGACACCTCCCCAAAAAATCCCCCAAAATTCCTTGACTTTGCCAAGCCCCTTTTGTTATAGTTAAGGTTTAAAAGAAGGTGCGAGATGGCTAAACCCAAATTCAGAGAGCTCCGACGCTCATACGGATTCGACGAGGTGGCCATCGTCCCCGGAGACATCACCGTCAACCCCGAGCAGGCCGACATCAGCCTCGATATAGAAGGCATTAAACTCGACATCCCCGTTCTGGCCTCGGCCATGGACGGCGTCACCGACGTCAAGACGGCGATAACTCTGAGCAAGCTGGGGGGTTTAGGCGTCATCCACCTGGAAGGTGTCCAGACCCGCTACGACAACCCCGCCGACGTCCTGGCCGAGATTGCCCGCGCCCCCGCCGGCAAGGTCACCGCCCTGCTCCAAAAAATATATTCCGTCCCGCTTAAGGAAAACCTCATCGGCGAAAGGATTCAGGCGATTAAAAAAGCGGGCGCGGTCTGCGCCGCCTCGGCCACCCCGGCCAACACCAAGCGCTTTGCCCCCCTCATCGCCGAAGCCGGCGCCGACATACTGGTCGTCGCCTCCACGGTGACCACCGCCCGCCACACCTCCAAGAGCTACGAAGGACTGATTTTCACCAAGCTGCGCAAGCTGGTTTCCCTGCCCGTTGTCGTCGGCAACTGCGTCAGCTACAGCGCCTGCCTGGAGCTTATGGAGACGGGTATCTCAGCCGTTCTTATCGGCGTTGGGCCGGGGGCGGCTTGCACCACGAGGCAGGTCTTGGGTGTCGGCGTCCCCCAGATAACGGCGACAATGGACTGTGCCCAGGCCCGCGATGATTACCAGCGCCAGTCGGGACGCTACGTGCCCGTCATCACCGACGGCGGCTTCCGCAACGGCGGCGACGTCTGCAAGGCCATTGCCGCCGGCGCTGACGGCGTCATGCTCGGCTCGGTTCTGGCCCAGGCCAAGGAAGCCCCCGGACTGGGCTATCACTGGGGCATGGCCAACCCCCACCCCGCCCTGCCCCGCGGCACCCGGATAAAGGTGGGCACCACCGGAACGATGGAGCAGATTCTCTTCGGCCCCACCTCAGTCACCGACGGCAGCCAGAACCTGATGGGAGCGCTGCGCACGGCACTAGGCGTCTGCGGCGCCATGAATATCGCGGAAATGCATAAAGCAGAGATGGTCATCGCCTCCGCCATAACCACCGAGGGCAAGTCCTGGCAGATGACTCAGGGCGGTTCTTGAACGCTACCCCCAAAGCGGGGCTAGGTT
>CAZRIU010000025.1:4307-11407 GCA_964600245.1 uncultured Dehalococcoidales bacterium | reverse complement strand
CAGGAAGATAGTTACACCCTGCCCGTTCCCATGCTTAATATTCTGAACGGTGGCAAGCACGCCGCCGACTCCACTGACTTTCAGGAGTTTATGGTGGTGCCAGCGGGAGCCGAAAGCTTCAGTCAGGCACTACGGATGGCCACCGAGATTTATCATGCACTTAAAAAAGTCCTCAAAGACAAAGGCTTAAACACCAACGTCGGCGACGAAGGCGGCTTTGCCCCCTCCCTCCCCTCCAACCAGGACGCCATCGAGGCCGTCGTCACAGCGATAGAAAAGGCTGGCTACAAAGCGGGCAAAGACTGCTACATAGCGTTAGACCCCGCCGCCAGCGAGTTCTATAAAAACGGCAAATATATTCTAACGAGAGAAGGCGTCTCTCTAACTAGCCAGGAGATGGTTGATTATTATGTCAAATGGGTGGCCGCCTACCCTATCATCAGCATCGAGGACGGCCTGGCCGAGGACGACTGGGCAGGCTGGCAGCTGCTCACCCGGAAGCTGGGCGAAAAGGTGCAGCTGGTCGGCGATGACCTCTATGTCACCAATGTCGAGCGTTTGAGCAAAGGCATAGAGATGAAAGCCTCCAATTCCATTCTCATCAAGCCCAACCAGATCGGCACCCTCACCGAGACCATCGCCGCCATCAAGATGGCGCAGCAGGCGGGCTGGACGGCGGTGGTCAGCCACCGCTCCGGCGAGACCGAGGACACCACCATCGCCGACCTGGCGGTGGGCCTAAACACCGGGCTAATCAAGGCGGGCGCCCCCTGCCGTTCCGAGCGCACCGCCAAATATAACCGCCTGCTCCGCATTGAAGAGGAGTTGGGTAAAAGCGGCAACTTTGCCGGCATGGGCGCTTTTTACAATCTGAAGCAATAATGAACAAGCTGGATTTAGCCGAGAAGAGCCTGAAGCCCATCAGGAAGTGGGCCTGCCACAAGCTGGAGTGCTTCACCGACTATATCGAAGCCTACACCGCCGCTTTGGGCAAAGAGCGGCATTGCTACCTGGAGCTATACGCCAGCGGCGGCAAATGCCTCTGCACGGGCACTGACTGTGTCATCGAAGACTCGGCGCTGCGGGCGATGGCAGCAAAGAGAAAATTCGACCACTACATACTTATCAGCAAAGACCCCGATGACGCCGAAAGCCTGGAGCAGCTAACGACGTCTTACGATAGCGATGTCAAAATAGTAACCGGTAACTGTGTCAACGAAAAGGTCCTCCAGCAGGCCTTCGACCTCATCCCCCGCTCGGCATCCAGCTTTGCCCTCATCGACCCGCCCGGCTATCGGCAGCTGCGCTGGTCAACGATAAGGAAGCTGGCTGCCCACGGCCAGGACTGGAAGGGGCACAAGGTAGAATTATTGATACTCTTCCCGCTGGAGATGGCACTCTTGCGCAACCTGACCCGCCCCGAGTGCCAGCCCTCGATAAACCGGCTCTACGGCAACCGTGATTGGCAGGAAATCAGCCAGAAAAGGCTTAAAGGTAAGATCAGCTCGGAAAAGGTGCGAGACAAGCTGGTCAGGCTCTTCAAGGCGGGCTTAAAGGGGCTGGGCTACAGGTACGTAGAGGACTTCACGCCGGCTGCGCCCTCCTCCCACCCCTTCTATCACGTAATCTCGGCAAACGACAGCGGGCACCGAGCCAAGATGATAAGCGAAGCCTGGGGCAAGGCGAGATACCTGCCCTGCGAGCTGCTCTACGATAAGAAAGAAAGATGAAAAAGATAGGCATTACCACCACCGTCCCCATCGAGATATTGCTGGCCGCCGGTTACCAGCCCGTTGACCTCAATAATGTCTTTATTGCCGACGCCAACCCGGAGAGGCTGGTCAGCATCGCCGAGAAAGCCGGTTTTCCCCTCAACTGCTGCAGTTGGATTAAGGGCATCTACGGCGTCTGTATGGAGCAAAAGATTGACACCGTCCTCTGCGTCACCACGGGCGATTGCTCCAACACCGTCATGCTCATGGAGGTGCTCAAACTCAGGGGCATCAAAACCATCCCCTTCGCCTTCCCCGACCGGCCCGATCCCACCCAGATGCAAAAGGCGCTGGAAGAACTAGCCAAAACACTGAATACGACGCTGTCCGCCGCCGACAGGGTCAGGGAGGAGTTGAAGCCCTGCCGGCAACTAGTGCTCAAACTGGACGAGCTGACCTGGCGGGAGGGCGTGGTCAGCGGCTATGAGAACCACCTCTGGCTGGTGGCCGCCTCCGACTTTAATCAGGACTATCATGGCTATCAGAAAGAGCTAAAGGCACTGATTGACCAATGCCTCAAACGTAAACCCTACCCGGCGGACTATTTAAGGATAGCCTATATCGGCGTGCCCTCGGTCTACGGTAGAGACCTATATAACTATTTGGAGAGCAATGGGGCCAGGGTGGTCTTCAACGAAATCCAGCGCCAGTTCGCCATGCCCCACCCCACCCCCTCCCTGGCCGAGCAGTACGCCAAATACACCTACCCCTACTCCATATACGACCGCCTCAAGGACATCACCGCCGAGCTTAAGAAACGGCACATCGATGGTATAATTCACTACGTCCAGGCCTTCTGCCACCGCGGCATCGGCGACATCATCCTCAGGGACGCCATAAAACTGCCCATGCTGACGCTGGAAGGCAACGACGAATTCCTCTTGAACCAGCACCTCAAGACCAGGGTGGAAGCCTTTATCGACATGCTGCAGCGCAGCCGACGCCAAACGAAAATAGCTGAGGAGGTATAGACATGGCCACCAAACTGGGCATCAACGGTTTCGGGCGTGTGGGGAGATTAAGCTTAAGGGCGATTAACCACTACCATAAGGGCAAGCTGGAGGTAGTCGCCATCAACGACCTGACCGACTCCAGGACCAACGCCCACCTGCTGAAATGGGACAGCACCTACGGTCCCTACCCCGGTGAGGTCAAGGCCGTCGAGGACAGCATTGTCGTTGACGGCAAAAAGGTGAAGGTCTTCGCCGAGCGCGACCCCTCTAAAATCCCCTGGCGCGACCTCGGCGTGGACATCGTTATAGAATCCACCGGCCTCTTCACCGACGCCACCAAGGCAGCGGCACACCTTGAAGGCGGCGTCAAAAAGGTCATTATCTCGGCGCCGGCAAAGAACGAGGATGCAACCATCGTCCTCGGCGTCAACGAAGCCCACTACCAGCCCGAAAAGCACAATATTATCTCCAACGCCTCCTGCACCACCAACTGCATTGCCCCGGTGGTCAAGGTCTTGCACCAGAGCTTTGGCGTAAACAAGGGTCTAATGACCACCATTCACGCCTACACCAACGACCAGCGGCTGCTGGATACCTTCCACCGCGACCTGCGGCGGGCGCGAGCCGCTGCCATAAACATTGTACCCACCACTACCGGCGCCGCCCGTGCCGTAACCCAGGTCATCCCCGAGCTCAAGGGTAGATTACACGGGCTGGCGTTACGAGTGCCGACGACGACTGTTTCTCTGGTCGACCTCGTTGCTGACCTGGAGAAAGAGGTATCTGCAGAACAGGTCAATAAAGCGTTAGAGAAAGCGGCAGCCGGAGAGTTAAAAGGCATTATGGAGTACTGCTCGGAACCGCTGGTCAGCATGGACTTCAAGGGCAATCCGGCCAGCTCCATCGTCGATGCTCCCACCACTATGCTCATCGGCGGCAACATGGTCAAGGTGCTTGCCTGGTACGACAACGAGTGGGGCTACAGCTGCCGTCTGGGCGACCTGGCTGCCTATGTCGTTAGTAAGGGGCTCTAGCCAGACCCCTGCCTATAGTCAGGGTTGACATTGTAAGGCAACTGGGATTACAATAAACGAAATAGTCTTAATTTAAGAGGTGAGAAAATGAAACTGGTGGTTGTAGGTCTTGGACAATGTGGTGGTAGGATTGCCGATGAGTTTGCCCGAATGAACAAAAAAGCACGTGCCCACCGCGGGATGGAGATAGTTACCGGTGCTTTCGCCGTAAACACGGATGCTGCTGATTTAAGCGGATTGCGAACCATCAGGCCTGATTACCAGCACAGGATTCTGGTTGGGGGTCGGCGGACGGGCGGTCACGGCGTAGGTAAAATCAACGAGCTGGGGGCTGAGGTAGCCAGGGAAGACGGCGACAAGGTCGTCGATGCCCTGAGAACAGCCCACCGCTTCTTTGAGACCGACGCCTTCCTGCTTATCGCCGGCGTCGCCGGCGGTACTGGCTCCGGCGCGTTGCCCATCATCACCCAGATGATGAAAGACCGCTATATTGATAAACCGGTATACACGCTGGCTGTTCTCCCCTTCGCCCACGAAGAGGAGACCGAGGAAAGGACTATCTACAACGCGGCTACCTGCCTTAAATCCCTCTACACTACAGCTGATGCCATATTCCTGGCCGATAATCAGCGCTTTGTCAGGAAGGACTTCTCACTGAGGAACAACCTCGACCAGATTAACACCCTCATGGTCGAGCCCTTCTTCAACCTGCTCTGCGCTGGTGAAGAAACCAAGCGCCGCCACATCGGTGCCCGAATGGTCGACGCCGGAGACATCATCCAGAGCTTGGTCGGCTGGACGGTAATCGGCTACGGCAAATCGCAACTGCCCACCTGGAAGCTCTTCTCCTGGGGCCGCAACTTCCGCAAGAAGAGCACCGAAACCCACCGCGGCATTCAGGCTATGGACGAAGCCCTGAGCGAGCTTTCCGTCAAGTGCAACCCCGCCGAGTCGGGCCGAGCCCTGTACCTGGTCTCGGCACCGCACAAAGAGATGAATATGGACCTGGTCAAAGACCTGGGTGAGTACCTCAGGGATATGGCCCCCGAGGCCGTCATCAGGAACGGCGACTACCCCAGAGAAAAGAACGTGATAGACGTCACCCTGCTCCTCTCCGAGCTGGGCGCCGTCGATAAGGTTAAGGGCTACTACGAAACCGCCACCCAGTTCATCCACGCCTCCAAGGGCAGAGAGAAACAGGCTGATAGCAAGCTCAAGGAAATAGAAGAGGCGTCCAAGGACATACCCTCATTACTATAATCAAATATCCCAACCCCCAAGCCAGCTTTACCAGTGGCAATAAGATAGCAGAACTGGTAAGGCTGGCTTTTGTTTAGCAACAAACGTCTATCGGCTCCAAATTCCCCTTTGGAAACCAGCCAATTTAGGGTATAATAGAAGCAGCAACGATGGCATCTCAAGTTTTTTATCGCAAGTGGCGCCCCCAGACCTTGGCCGATGTAGTCGGTCAGGCAGCGGTAACCCAGACTCTCAGTAATGCCATCAAGAGCGAGCGCGTCTCCCACGCCTATCTTTTCTACGGCCCCCGGGGAACGGGCAAGACCAGCACCGGCCGCATCCTGGCTAAAGCGGTCAACTGCCTCAGCACCGATAAAGAAAAACCCTGCAACGAATGCGATATGTGCCGAGCCATAACCGAGGGCAGCGCCATGGACGTCATTGAAATCGACGCCGCCAGCAACACTGGCGTCGATGATATCCGCAGCCTTCGTGAGAAAGTCAACTACGCCCCCACCCAGGCTCACTACAAGGTCTATATCATCGACGAAGTCCATATGCTCAGCACTAGCGCCTCCAACGCCCTGCTCAAAACACTGGAAGAGCCCCCACCCCAGGTTATCTTCATACTGGCCACCACCGAAATCCATAAGGTATTGCCCACGATTTTGTCCCGCTGCCAGCGCTTCGACTTCAGGCGCATCTCCCAGTCCGACTTGGTGGCTAAGATGGAACGCATTTGTGAAGCCGAAGGCATCAAGATAGAGCCCGAGGGGCTAAGGCTCATTGCCCGCAGCGCCACCGGCAGCTTCCGCGACGCCGAAAACCTGCTGGAACAGCTGGCCACCTATTACGGCAAAGAAATCAGCCTATCCCAGGTACAGGCCGTTTTAGGCATCACTGGCGACGAGCGGGCTAAAGAGCTGGTCAAACAAATCGTTAATAACGATGTTACCGCTGGCGTTTCAACGATAAACGGCGTCAACAGCGACGGCTTAGACTTAAGACAATTCAACCGGGAGCTGGTGGCATACCTTAGGCAGCTGCTGCTGGTCAAGACCGGTTCCGAGGAAGCGGTTGACCTTACCGCCGAGGATATCGCCGAGCTTAAAGAGCTGGCGGCTAAGACCACCCTGGCCCAGATACTGCGAGCCATAAAGCTCTTCGGCCAGCTCGAAATCGGCTTCGATAACTATTCCACCCTGCCCCTGGAACTGGCATTGGTCGACTGCGCCCAGCCCCTCGAAGCCATCGAGAAATCCGCCCCCGAACCACAGCCCGAAACCCCACCAGTGAAAGCAGAATCCAAAAAGCCAGCGGTTAAAGCCAAGGCAGCTGAGACAACCAAGACAAAGCCCGTCGCCAAACCAAAGGCGGAGAAAGACGAGAAGCCCGAAGAGCCGCCCAAGGCGGAGGCAACCGAGACGGAGGATACGGCCGCCCCACCCACCACCCCACCCGAGCTCCACAGCGAAATCGAACGCCTGAGAATGAACTGGAAGCAGGTTATCGAACAAGCGCCCGACGAGCTCAAGAGAACGCCCGCCGTCGCTATCTTAAGGAGCGCGGGGGTCAAGCCGGTGGCCATCGAAAGCGACAACACCGTGGTCCTAGCCTTCCGCTACCCCATTCACAAAGAAAGGCTGGAGACCGCCGAAAACCAACAGGTGACCCGGACAATCATCAGCAACTTTCTGGGGCGTGATTGCCAGGTGCGCTGCGTCCACGAGAAAGAGGATAATCACCTGGTTGACGCCGTCAAAAAGATAGGCGCCCAGGTTACCAAAGTGGAGGAATTGTGAACAAACGCATGATGCGACAGGCGCAGGAACTTCAGGCCAAGCTGGCTAAGGCTCAGCAGGAGCTGGCCGAAGCCACCGTTGAAGCCACGGCGGGGGGAGGAGCGGTCACCGTCACCGTCACCGGCCAGCAGCAGTTTAAGTCGATAAAGATATCGCCCGAGGCAATCAGCCCCGATGACGTTGAGATGCTGGAAGACCTGGTGCTGGCGGCGGTAAACGAAGCCATCGCCAAGTCCCAGGACCTCGCCGCCGAGCGTATGCGCCAGGTGACCGGAGGCCTGAACATCCCAGGCTTGACCT
>CAZRIU010000025.1:2617-4207 GCA_964600245.1 uncultured Dehalococcoidales bacterium | reverse complement strand
AAGGAGAACCAGTTGACCCAAGATATACCGCCCGCCGCCGGAGCGGTGGACAGACTCGTCCAGGAACTGAACAAGCTGCCTGGCGTCGGCCCCAAAAGCGCTCAGCGCCTCGCCTACCACCTCCTCCGCGCCTCGGACGAACAGACCAAAATGCTGGCTGACGCCATCCTCTCGGTAAAGCAAAAGACCAAGCTCTGCTCGACCTGCTTTAACATCACCGATACCGACCCCTGCCCCATCTGCCGCAATCCGCAGCGCAACCGCAGCCAGGTCTGCATCGTCGAGCAGCCGCAGGACATCCTGGCCCTGGAGCACACCAAGAGCTACAACGGCTTATATCACGTCCTCCACGGCGCCATCTCTCCCACCGAGGGCATCGGCACGGGCGACATCAGAATCAACGAGCTTATGGAAAGGCTCAAAGGGGGCTCGGTAACCGAAGTCATCCTGGCCACCAACCCCACCCTGGAGGGGGAACAGACCGCCATGTACCTAAACAAGCTAGTCCCTCCCCTCGGCATCAAGGTCACCCGCTTAGCTAGAGGGCTGCCCTTCGGCACCGAGCTGGAATATGCCGACGACGTTACCCTCACCCGCGCCATAGAAGGCAGGCAGGAATTTTAAGGAGGTAAAAATGGAGCACTGCCGGCTCGGCAAGAGCGAACTAAACGTTTCGGCCATCGGTCTGGGAACATGGGCTATCGGCGGCAAATTCTGGGGGCACACTGACGAGGCAGAAGCCATCGCCGCCATCCAGAAAGCTATTGATAGTGGGGTAAACCTGATTGACACCGCCCCCATCTACGGCGAAGGCCACTCGGAAGAGGTGGTCGGTAAAGCCGTCAAGGGCCGCCGCCACCAGGTTATAGTCGCCACCAAGTGCGGCGTCCGTTTCAAAGGGCCCGACCTTGTCCACGACCTCACCCCGAAGTCGATTCGCAAAGAGCTCGAGGTCTCGCTGAAGCTCCTGGACACGGACGTCATCGACCTCTACCAGTGCCACTTCCCCGACCCCGACACCCCCATCGAGGACACCATGCAAGAAATGACCAAGATGAAGGCCGAGGGTAAAATCAGGGCTATCGGCGTCTCCAACTTCGATGCTGCCTTGCTTAAAAAGGCGCAAAAGGTTGCCCAGATAGCCTCTAACCAGGTCCAGTACTCGATGCTCAACCGCGAAATCGAAAACGAGCTTATCCCCTTCTGCCTGGAGCAGAATATCGGCATACTGGCTTACGGCCCCATGGGCGGCGGCATCCTCACCGGCAAATTTAAGCAAAAACCGAAATTCGAAGAGGGCGACGCCCGCACCTGGTTCTACAACTACTATGAAGAGCCGCTCTGGAGCAAGGTACAGGCTCTGCTCAAAGAGCTGGAGAAGATTGCGGAACGTCACGGCAGCCCCGTTGCCCACGTGGCTATTAACTGGGTGCGCCAGCAACCGGGCATCACCAGCGCCCTGGTCGGCGCCCGAAGTCCCCAGCAGGCGGAAGCCAACGCCGCCGCCGGCAGCTGGCAGCTATCCTCGGAAGAGCTGGCCAGCATTAATAAGACAATCGACCAGACCTTTGGTGAAAAATAAGCATAACT
>CAZRIU010000025.1:0-2517 GCA_964600245.1 uncultured Dehalococcoidales bacterium | reverse complement strand
GACCCCGCTAAGCACCGGGCGACGATTAAGACCTCCAAGCTGGAGCTAACCACGGTGGTCATTGAGCTGATGGACTTTGACCAGGCAGTAGAGGTAGCCAAGGACTTGGTTCAAAAACAGGGAGTCCAGGCCATCCACCTCTGCCCCGGTTTCCCCCACCAGGTGGTAGCCAGGGTTACCAGCGCCGTCGGCGGCAAGGCGGCAGTACATGTATCCCGGGGAGACATCCCCAGCGCAAACATGGTCGGCGAGATTCTGGGCAAAGAAGGGTGGTTTGACGAGGGATAGGCGGATACCATGCCCAAGCCACGAACCTATCAGACCGAAGCCATCGTCATCAAAAAGACCAAGCTGGGGGAGGCGGATACCATCCTCACCCTCTATACCCCCAACCTGGGCAAAATCCAGGGTTTCGCCAAGAGCCTCCGCAAGACCAAGAGCAAGATGGCCGGCCACCTTGAGCTATTGACCCACAGCCGGATATCACTGGCGCGCGGGCGCAACATTGACACCATCACCGGCGCCCAGACCATCAACAGCTTCCTACCCTTAAAAAGCGACCTGGAGCTTAGCTCCTGCGCCCTCTATGCCACCGAGCTGGTCAACCAGTTCGCCGCCGATGATGTCGAAGACCAGCCCGTTTTTCAGCTATTGCTGGCCACCTTGCAGCGCCTGAGCCAGAGAGAAAACAGCGACTTGGTATTACGCTATTTTGAATTGCAGCTGCTTGACGCCGTTGGCTACCGTCCCCAATTAGAGCAGTGCGTCGCCTGCCACAAACCGCTTAAAGAGACCACCAACTCCTTCTCCCCCGGTGCCGGCGGTATGGTCTGCTCATCCTGCCGCCCCACCCAGCCCCTCGCCTACCCGCTGTCCTGGGAGGCGCAAAAAGCGCTGCGCTCGCTGCAGAGCAGCGACTACGAAAGCGTCAGCGGGATGACATTAACGCCCGAGCTATCCCACCAGCTTGAGGTGGTAATCCGCAACTACATCAGATACATCTTGGAAAGAGAGTTGAAATCAGCCGCCTGGCTCGACGCCTTAAAAGCGCAGAGCGGAACGACCTAGAGTCAAAAAAGGCCAGCGATTTACGTGGGAGCTTGGCACTCAAAAGCTTTTGCTATATACTATGTGAAACATGGCATCCCGACTGGACAAAATAGCCCAGCAGCGCCGGCAAAAGCTCGAGCGCATCCGTGCCCGAGGCATCGAGCCCTATCCCTACGGCTATAAGCGCAGCCACACCACCGAGCAGGCCATTGAGCTCCTCAAAAAACAGGAGAAAAAGACTCCAGCCAAGGCGAAGGTGGTCAGCGTGGCCGGGCGGATTACGGCCATAAGGCGGATGGGCAAGAGCGCCTTCGCCGACCTGCGCGACGGCTCGGGGAAGATTCAGCTATTATTCCAGGACACACACAAGTTCAATAAAGACCAAGCTCAACTCTTCAACGAGCTGGACATCGGCGACATTATCGGTGCCAAGGGCAATCTATTGCGCACCAAGAGCGGCGAGCCCACCGTCGGCGTGAGCAATTTCACGCTGCTGGCCAAGTCGCTCCAGCCCCTGCCGGAAAAGTGGCACGGCCTGGCTGATGTCGACAAGCGCTACCGCCAGCGCTATCTTGACCTCATCGCTAATGCCGAGACCAAAGAGACATTCAGGGTGCGCAGCCGCGTTATCGCCGCCATGCGCCAGTTCCTCAACGGGCGCGGCTTTATTGAGGTAGAAACGCCCGTCCTGCAACAATCCGCCGGCGGCGCTCTGGCCAACCCCTTCACCACCCACCACCAGGCCCTCGACCAGGAGTTCTATCTGCGCATCGCTCTAGAATTACACCTCAAGCGGCTGCTCGTCGGTGGCTTCGACAAGGTCTACGAAATCGGCCGCACCTTCCGCAACGAAGGCGTCTCCACCCAGCACAACCCCGAGTTCACCATGCTCGAAAGCTATGAGGCTTATGTCAACTACACCGGCGTCATGGAGATGCTGGAGGTGATGATAGCTCAAGTGAGCCAGGAGGTCTTGGGCACAACCAAGGTCAAGTTCGGCAAAGACACCATCGACTTCAAGCCCCCCTGGAAGCGTCTCACCCTGCGCGACGCCGTCAAAAAGCACGGCGGCATTGATTTCGTCAAATACCCCACCGCCGACGGTCTGCGGGACAGGATGCGCACGCTCAAGATGGAACCCGACCCCCAGAAGAACTGGGCCAAGCTGGTTGATGAGATTATTAAGGACTTCGTCAGGCCTAAATTAATCCAGCCTACTATTATTTACGACTATCCGGTCTCTATGTCCCCCCTAGCTAAGACCAAGCCCGGCGAGGAACGCGTCGCCGAGCGCTTTCAGGCCATTGCCGGGGGACTGGAGATTGCCAACGCCTACACCGAATTAAACGACCCCATCGAGCAGCGAGAGCGCTTCGAGGAACAGCAAAAGGAGCGGGTGGGCGCCGACGAGGAGCGCTGGACGATTGACGAAGACTACCTGCTGGCGATGGAATACGGCATGCCCCC
>CAZRIU010000024.1:3323-11622 GCA_964600245.1 uncultured Dehalococcoidales bacterium | reverse complement strand
AGCTCGGCGATGTCCATCACCTTGAGTTCCGCCTCTTTGGTCTTGATGCCGTCGTCGAACATCTGCAGGCAGAAGGGGCAGGCGGTGACCACCTTTTGCGCCCCCGTCTCTATCGCTTGCTCGGTGCGCAGCTCGTTGACGCGGCTACCTTCGTGCTCTTCCAGCCACATGTGACCCCCGCCGCCACCGCAGCAGAAGCTGTTCTCCTTGTTGCGCTCCATCTCCACCATCTTGATTTCGGGGATGGCTTTGACCAGCCCTCGCGGCGGCTGGTAGATATCGTTATAGCGCCCCAGGTAGCAGGCGTCGTGGTAGGTGACCGTCTCGCTTAAAGCTTTATTGACCTTGAGCTTTCCTTCCTTGATTAGCTGGGCGATGAACTGGGTGTGGTGGATGACCTCGAATTTGCCGCCGAACTGGGGGTACTCGTTCTTCAGGGTGTGGTAGCCGTGGGGGCAGGCGGTGACGATGCGCTTGACCTTGTAGTTCTTTAAGAGCTCGATGTTCTTCTCCGCCTGCATCTGGAAGAGGTATTCGTTGCCCAGACGGCGGGCGGGCTCGCCGCAGCAGCTTTCTTCCGTTCCTAGAATACCGAAATTGACGCCAGCGCTTTTAAGCAGTTTGGCCATAGCCCGCGAAATCTGGGTGCTCCTTTCTTCCAGAGCCCCGGTGCAGCCCACCCAGAATAGAATATCGACATCGCTATCATCTGCCAGAGTCTTTAGCTCCAGTCCCTCTGCCCAGTCCGTCCTTGACAGCGTCGTGCCCCGCCAGGGGTGGCCGCGGTCTTCGATGCTGCGCAGGGCGCCCTCGGCGGTTTCGGGGATGGACGCCCGCTCCATGACCAGGTTGCGCCTCATATCAATTATCTTTTCCACGTGCTCCACCGCCACCGGGCAGGCTTCCTGGCAGGCGCGGCAGGTGGTGCAGGCCCAGATTACCTCCTCGGTGATGACCTCGCCGATCATCGCCTTGGCGGGCTCGCCTCCCTTGAGTAAGCCCGGTCCTTCGCTGACCAAATGTTCCTTGAGGTCGTCAATCAGATTCTTGGGGTTCAAGGCCTTGCCGCTGGCGGTGGCTGGGCAAACCTCCTGGCACTGGCCGTAGATGACACAGGAGTAGAGGTCTAAAAGCTGCTTGCGGTTGAAGTCGGTTATCTTGGCGGCGCCGAAGCTCTCCGCCTCCTCCAGGTCGATGGGACGCAGGGCGCCCTTGGGGGGTGGGGACTGGAGCAGGACATTGAACATGCTGGCAATCATATGCAGGTAGCGGGAGTAGGCGATGAAGACCAGGACGAAGAGGACAAAGCCCCAGTGCGCCCAGAAGAAGGCGGCGTTGGCTGCCTCGATTGCGCCCGGGCTGGCGCCCGTGAAGAGATTGCTCAGAGCGTTGCTTATCGGGGGCAGGTTGGCGCCTAAGCCCACCGGGGCGTAGCCCAGGGCGATGCCGGTGGCTTCCTTAAAGAGGTGGGTTAAGGGGTGGATGAGCACCGTGACCAGTATGACCAGCGCCTCGAAGGTCTGTTCGCCTTTTAATCTCGGCGGCCGGATAACGTAGCGGCGGATGATGGCCCAGAGAGCCCCGAGCATAATGAACGGAGCGGCGATATCCATAACCCAGGCGTAGTAGAAGAAGAAGCTGGTGTGCTCCAGCGTTTCGTGGAGGCCAAAGCCGCCGCCGATGATGATAAATATCAGGTAGAATGGGATGTAGATAAAGAATCCCCAGGCCATAAAGGCGTGGCCCAGGCTGGCCCGGTTCTTGGTGGTCAGGTTTTTAAGCTGGCACCACTGCCCGAATACACTGATGATGGTGCTGCAGGCCCTTTTGACCAGCTGCCCGAAGCCGCCCGCGGATTGCCCCAGCAGCATATAGCGCAGCAGCTGATACATACGGCGCAGGAACAGCCCGATGGCCAGGGCGAACAACACCCAGAAGATGACATAGCCCGGAATTCCCAAATAGCTCATACTGATCGGTGACATGATTTCCCCTGTCTAGTTCCCTTCGGACAATAAATATTCTATTTAGCGCAGTCGGATGACGGCGACAAATATACCTATGGCTATGGCCAGTATATCGAGCGGGTGGAAGACGGCATCGAATTTAAAGAGCATGTTGAAGGGAATGCTGGCCAGATAGCTTAGGGGTATGGCCACGGAGCCGATTACAGCCAGCCAGTTGCCGTGCTTGCGGTTGACGGAGCGACTTACCACTTCGCCGATGGCGAAGCCGACGCCGCCGGCCAGTATTAAGTTGATGAAGATATAGGGTAGGAATTCCCGCAGTAACCCCCAGACAAGGCCAGTGGCGATAGCCATACCCAGCGCCGTGCCCGCCGCAATCAGATAATATTTAGCGGAGAGGCGGTAGGTGGGCAGCTTGACTGATTTGGCGCAATCGGGGCACCTGGCCCCCACCGGTGTCTCCACCATGCACTTGGGACATATCGGCTGGCCGCACTTGCCGCAGCTTAAATTAGTTTCAACATCGGGGTGGTAGGCGCACTTCATCTGTCCGAATTAGTCCTTTCCCTCTTCGGAATTTACCTGCTGGCGATTTATCCAGGCTTCCCGGTCCCTAATGTCACGGTCAAAGAGAAAACGGTTGAGCAGCAGTTCCCCCCTCGGCACCGAGGCCGAGGCCGGGGCTCGGGGTGGGGTCAGCCGCCGGATGATCATAATTATAAACATGGCGACGAAGCCCAGTATAAACTCCAGCGGCTCGCCGGCCGCCCAGCTGACGATGGGCAAAAGGGCCACAGCGATGCCTATGCCCACCGGTATGTTACGTATGGTGAGTACGTTGAGAATCATAATGGCCATGAAGGCTATAAAAGACCAAGGTATGTAGCCGTTCACCAGGGGAGCTATCAGTGCCACGCCCATGATGGTGGAAATGCCCCGGCCGCCGCTGAAGCGTAGGTAGACGGGCCAGTTGTGCCCGATAACCCCGGCAATGCCTACGGCTATCTGCTGGGTGAGGTCCAGCCCTACCAGGTGGGCTACCCAGACCGCCGGCATCGCCTTGCCGATATCAAAAAGAACTACCATGACGGCTACCCAGCGGGCACCGACCTTGACCAGGTTAGCACCGCCGACATTACCGCTGCCGTACTGCCTGATGTCTATCCGCCGCGACCACCGGGCGGCCAGATAGGCGGCGGGAATGGCGCCCATGAGGTAGCCGCCGACCAGTAACAGTATAAACTCAGTAACCATAAACTCTCCTCATAAGATAAGGTTGGCTTCTCTCTCTTTAGCCAGGGCGATGAGCCGCTCGGCCGCTTCCAGGGGCACATCGGTGCCGCCGATAGCGGTCTCCTCGTCGGGCTCTATACCATGAAAGTCGCTACCGCCCGTGGCGACGAGGTCATGCTTTTGCGCCAGCGCCACCAGCCTCTCGACTTCCTCGGCGCTGTAGCCGTTGTAGTAGGCTTCCAGGCCCACCAGCCCCGCCGGCTTCAGCTCCAGTATCAGCCCCTCGGGGTCTTCGGTGGTGAGGGGGTGGGCCAGCACGGCCAGTCCCCGGGCCTTAACGATTATGGCCACTGCCTCAGCAGGGAGCATCTTTTCCCGCTCGACGTAGGCGGGTTTGCCGTGCCCCAGGTATTCGTCGAAGGCCTCTTTGAACGAGGGGACATAGCCTTTTTCCATCATGGCCTGGGCGATGTGGGGGCGGCCGATAGTGCTGGTGCCGGCTAGCTCCAGGACGCGTTGCCAGTCGATGTGAATGCCTAATCTTTCCAGCTTAGCCACCATCGCTTGAGCCCGCCGCAGGCGGGAATTCTTGAAATTCTCCAGCTTGGCCAGCAGCTGGCGGTTGGTGTAATCTATGAAGTAGCCCAGGATATGCACCTCGCCCTCGGGGATGTCGGTGCTGATTTCGATGCCGGGTATGACGCTAAGGTGGGGGAGGCTCTGCGCCGCCGCTTTGGCGGCGGCGATGCCGCCCACGCTGTCGTGGTCGGCCAAGGCAATATAGACTAAGCCCTGTTCCGCCGCTTCCCTAATAACCTCGGCGGGGGTGAGCTTGCCGTCGGAGGCGGTGGAGTGGATGTGGAGGTCGACCCGGCCCAAGGCTAGTCCACCTCCCCATAGATTCGCTCGATACTCTTGGCCCGCCCGTTGTCGTCGATATCTACCATTACGGCGTTGAGGACGGGCTTGCCCTTGCCCACCGAGAGGCGGTGGGGGATGCCCGTCAAAAAGCGCTGGATTACCGCCTCGGCGTCGTCACCGATAACCGAATCGGTGGGGCCGGTCATACCGATATCGGTGACGTAGGCGGTGCCCCCGGCTAAAATCTGGGTGTCAATAGTACCCACGTGGGTGTGGGTGCCCAGGACGGCGCTGACGCGCCCGTCCAGATATCGGCCCATAGCTACCTTTTCTGAGGTCGCCTCGGCGTGGAAATCGACGATGATAACCTGCTCTTTCAGTTCGCCGAGCAGCCTGTCCATAGCCTGGAAAGGACAATCTAGGTTTCCGATAAAGGTCCGCCCCATTATATTGACCACGACGGCTGGCCCTATAGAGATGTGTCCCCGGCCGGGCACCCCCGGCGGGTAGTTCAAGGGGCGCAGGATGGGCATCTGCCCATCAAGATAAGGGAGGATATCCTTTTGTGCCCATATATGGTTGCCCGAGGTTATCACGTCGACGCCAGCCTCGAACAACTCCCGGGCGGTTTCTGGGGTCAGCCCGATGCCGCCCGCAGCGTTTTCGCCGTTGGCCATAACCAACTCAAAGCCGTATTGCTGGCGGAGGCCGGGCAAGAGCTGACTTACCGCCTTCCGGCCCGGCTTGCCTACAATATCACCGATAGCTAATATCAGCATTTTTACTTGGCGTAGTCGACGGCTCTGGTCTCCCGGAGCACGGTAACCTTGATTTGCCCCGGGTATTCCAAGCCCTCTTCTATCTTCTTGACGATGTCCCGCGCCAGCCTCATCGCGCCCAGGTCGTCAATCTCTTCGGGCTTGACCAGGATGCGGATTTCACGGCCGGCCTGAATAGCGTAGGACTTTTCCACTCCCTTGAAGTCGTTGGCGATATCTTCTAGCTCCTTTAGGCGCTTGAGGTAGTTTTCCAGGGACTCGCGCCTGGCTCCGGGTCGGGCGCTGCTGATGGCATCAGCCGCCGCCACGATAAAGCCCCAGACGCTAGTGGTACCAGCCTCGAAGTGGTGCTCGGCGATGCCTTGGACGACCTCGGGGGACTTATCCCACTGCTTGACCAGGTCGGCGCCGATGGTGGCGTGGGGACCTTCTACTTCTCTATCCACCGCTTTGCCGATGTCATGCAGCAGCCCCGTCTTCTTGGCGGTAGCCACGTTGACGCCCAGTTCCCCGGCCATCATGCCTGCCAGGTGGGCGACCTCGACGGAGTGGTTGAGCACGTTCTGCCCGTAGCTGGTGCGATACTTGAGCCGCCCCAACAGCTTGACGAGCTCGGGGCGCAGCCCGTGCACACCGACCTGGTAAGCCGCCTGCTCGCCGGCGTTCTGGATGGCCGACTCCACCTCTTCCTTGGTCTTGGTCACCACCTCTTCGATGCGGGCGGGGTGGATGCGCCCGTCCTGGATGAGCTTGGTCAAAGCTAAGCGGGCTATCTCCCGCCGCACCGGGTCGAAGCTGGAGAGGGTTACTGCTTCCGGGGTATCGTCGACGATGAGGTCGACGCCAGTGGCTTGCTCCAAAGCCCGTATGTTGCGCCCTTCGCGCCCGATGAGCCTCCCCTTCATCTCGTCGCTGGGGAGGGGGACGGCCGCCACCGTTGTCTCCGATACCACCTCGGAGGCGCAGCGCTGTATCGCCTGGGAAAGGATGTCCTGAGCTTTCCTGTCGGCTTCCTCTCTGAAGTTATCTTCCCATTCCCGCAGGCGCCGCGAGGTCTCCTCTTCCATCTCGGCTTCTATTGTATCGAGGAATATCTTTTTCGCCTCGGCGGTGGACATGCCCGAAATCAACTCCAGCTGCTTGAGCTGCTTGGCCCTAATCTCTTCCAGTTCGGTGCGTATAGAGGCCATTTCCTTTTCCTTGTTGGTCAGGTTGCGCTCCCGCTGCTCCGCACCTTCCAGCTTGCGCTCCAGGGCTTCTGTCTTTTGCGACAGGCGGTTTTCCTGGCGTTGCAGCTCGGAACGCCGTTCCCGGTAATCGGCATCGGCCGTCGACTTTATCTTGTCGACTTCCCGTCTTGCCTCGTTGAGTGCTTTCTTAGCCTCCTCGTTGGCTTCGGCTTCTATCTTGGTGGCTTTTCTCTGCGCCAGCCTAATCTGGCGGTTGACCGAAAACCTGCGGAAGAGGAAGATAGCCATGCCGCCGAAGACGACGCCGATGATGAAGCTGAAGAAAACAGCCAGTATGGGTCCTACTCCCATATCCATAGTTTCACCCCCTTAGTTTTTCTCTTTACCTCCCCCCGGGAATAGGCTTAAGATAGATACTAACCAGTTTGCCCCTTTGGGGTCAAGGTAAGAATTTATCTTTGACCTACTCCTTCACTTCCTCCCAGACCTTTTTCAGTGTATTTTTTATCACTCCGTAGCCGAAGCCACGGCGCTTGAGATATTCGCCGAGACGGCGGTGGAAGCCCTCATAATCGGCTAGCGGCAGGTTGCGCGCCTTGGCTATCGCCGCCTGGTAGGCGCTGCCTTCATCGTCGACGTCAGCCAGCACCCGCTCTATGACCTCGTCGGCGACACCCTTTTGCTTTAGCTCCCGACGGGTGAGCCAACGGCTGCGCGGGCTGAAAGACTGACGGTTTTCCTTCCAGAATTGGGCAAAGGCCAGGTCGTCCACTAAACCCTGTTCTTTGAGCCTGGCTACCGCCGTTGCCACAGTATCACCGTCAAAGCCGCGCCGGGCGAGTCTTTCCTTTAGCTCAGACTCGCTGCGTGGACGGTAGGCGAGGTAACGGAGGGCGGCGTTAAGGCAGCGCTGGGATAGCTCGGCACCCGTTAGCGCTTCGATATCGCCCTCGGAGAGCTCTTGTCCTACCCGCAGGCCTTCTTTTAGGGCGACATCGGCTTCCAGGCTGAAGGCGAACTTGTCGTCCAAGAATATGTTGACCCGCCTCTTTCTCCTCTTCCCCTCCCCGATGGCGGTTACCCTTTTCATCCTTTTTCTACCCCTTTAAAAGACATAAGGCCAAGGCAATACGCCTCAGCCTTATTTATCCTATTCGATTATATTTTTAAAATATTTTTTAAGGGTTATGGGTGATGACGGCTGAGGCTCTGACCTGCTGCTCGATCTCCTCGGCAAGCTCAGGATTCTGGTTCAGGTATTGTTTGGCGTTCTCCCTCCCTTGCCCCAGGCGAACATCACCATAGGAGAAAAAGGCACCGGACTTTTTGACTATCCCCAGCTCTGTCCCCATGTCAATAAGATTGCCCTCTTTGCTTATGCCGTGGTCGAACATGATATCAAACCGAGCCGTTTTGAAGGGAGGGGCAATCTTGTTCTTGACCACCTTGGCTCGCACGACGCTGCCGATGGCGACATCGCCCTGTTTGATGGTTTCGATGCGCCTTAGGTCTATCCTCACCGAGCTGTAGAATTTGAGAGCCCTACCCCCCGGCGTTACCTCGGGATTGCCGAAGATAATACCTACCTTCTCTCTCAGCTGATTGATGAATACCACTGCTGTGCCCGCTTTGCCGATAGCGGCCGCCAGTTTCCTCAGGGCCTGAGACATGAGGCGGGCTTGTAAGCCGACATGGGCATCCCCCATCTGCCCCTCAATCTCAGCCTGGGGTACCAGCGCCGCTACACTGTCAATCACGATGACATCGACAGCCCCGCTCCTTACCAGCGCTTCGGTAATTTCCAGGGCCTGTTCGCCGGTATCGGGTTGAGAGATGAGCAGGTCATCAACATTGACACCACAATTGGCGGCATAGGAAGGGTCCAGAGCGTGCTCGGCATCGACATAGGCAACCGTGCCGCCCAGTTTTTGCGCTTCGGCAATTATGTGCTGGGCCAGGGTGGTCTTCCCCGAGGATTCGGGGCCGAATATCTCGGAAATCCGCCCTTTAGGAATACCGCCTACACCCAGCGCTAAGTCGAGCGCCAGCGAGCCGCTGGGGATTGCCTGCACCTTTACCAGCGGGGCCTCCCCCAGCTTCATCACCGAGCCTTTGCCGAATCGCTTTTCAATCTGGCTGATAGCCAGCTCCAGCGCCTTTACCTTTTCTGTGGTCATATTCGCCTAGTTGAATAATATCACAGACACCCCCCCAAAACAAGCAGTCGGGAGCGTTTTATGTCGAATAATTGCTCGGTTTTGGAAGCCCC
>CAZRIU010000024.1:0-3223 GCA_964600245.1 uncultured Dehalococcoidales bacterium | reverse complement strand
GAAGCCCCCTTTCCTTAAAAGGGTGGTGGGTGGGAAAAGATAAAAAGGGGGTGGGGCTAAAGGTCAGGCACGGGCGGCGGCTGGCGCTTGTGCTCGGCGGAGGCGATTATATTCCTGAATTTCTCTTTAAGTGCTGCTGAGGCGGCACCAGAAGCCAGATAACGGTCCAGCTCGTCGTAACTAAAGCCCAGCTCCCCTTCGTCAGTCTGCCCCTCCCATAATCCCGCTGAGGGGGGCTTATCGATAATCGGCTGGGGGATGCTTAAGAATTGAGCCAGCTCTTTAAGCTGCCCCTTGAGCAGGCCGCCCAGGGGCTGAATGTCAACGCCGCCGTCGCCATATTTGGTGAAGTAGCCGATGGCGCGCTCATCGCGGTTGCCTGAGCCGACCACGAGGCAATTGAGCTGGTTGGCGAAGTAGTAGAGGGTGAGCATTCTCAACCGCGCCTTGATGTTGGCTTTAGCTAAGCGGCTGACGTCGGGGGATGTTTTCTCGTCGGGAAGCGCTTTGAGCAGGGTATCGTAGGTAATGTCAAGAACCACCGTCTTGGTGGGTATGGAGAACTTTTGCGCCAGTGCCTGGGCGTGCTCCACGTCCTGTTTGGGGCTGTAGCAGGGCATAATCAGCCCCAGCATGTCTTCGGGGAAGGCGCGCTGGCAGAGCACTGCCGCTACCGAGGAGTCCATGCCGCCGCTTAAGCCCATTACCACCCCTTGGCACTTGGCGGCGGTTACCCGTTCCTTTATCCAGTTGACCAGCTTTTCGGCTATCTTGGCTGAGTTCATCGGTTGTGGCTCCAAGGTTGCCAGTAGTATACTACGCTATAGCTATTAGGTCAAAGGACTTAAGATGCCAAGCACTGACCTTGTTCTCCATGATGCCAATGTAATAACCATGAACCCCGCCCGCCCCTCCGCCCAACTGGTAGCCGTCAGGGGGGATAAGATTCTGGTCGTGGGCGACAACGAACAGCTGGGGGAGGTGAGGGGGGATAAAACTAGAGTCATCGACTGCGGGGGAAAAACGGTGGTGCCCGGTTTCAACGACGCCCACTGCCATATCTTTGGCTTTATCAGAAAGAGACGAACTATTGACCTCGGTCCATCATCAGTGAAGTCCATCGCCGACATCAAGGCGGCTATCCGAAAAAGCGCCCGGAGTATCCCATCGGGCAAATGGATTATCGGCAGCGATTACAATGAGTTCTACCTGGCCGAGAAGCGCCACCCCAACCGCCGCGATTTGGACGAGGCGACGCCAGAGCACCCGGTAGTCATTGCCCATCGCTCGCTGCACGCCTGCGTCCTCAACAGCCTGGCGCTGGCGCGGGCGGGCATCACCAGAGAAACGCCGGAGCCAAGGGGCGGAGTTATCGAGCGGGAGCTCGATACAGGAGAGCCCAGCGGCCGGCTCTTTGATATGGTGGGCTATATCCAACAAAAGGTGCTGCCCCCCTTGTCCGAGGACGAATTGGCTGAAGAAATGGCCTCGGTCAATCAGCACTACCTGTCTATGGGCATCACCTCGCTGCAGGAGGCCTCGGTGAGCAACGACCACGCCCGCTGGGAAACCCTTAAGAAGTTTAGGGATAGCGGCAGTCTCAAAAGCCGCGTGTCGATGATGTTCGGCTTCGACGCTTTACCCCAGTTTCAGGAGGAAGGTCTGGTGTTTGGTGCGGGCGACAGCGGGCTGCGGCTGGGGGGGCTGAAGATTATGCTCAGCGAAGCCAGGGGTAGGTTGCAGCCGCCGCTGGAGGAATTAAAGCAGCGGGCGCTGGCGGCCCATCAGGCCGGCTTCCAGCTGGCCATCCACTGCGTCGAGCCGGGCACGGTGGAGGCGGCGATAGCCACAATTGAGTATATCGACAGTATTTCGTCTATCGAAGGACGGCGTCACCGCCTGGAGCATGTCTCGGAGTGCCCGCCCGATTTATTAAAGCGGCTGAAAAAGCTTGAGGCCATGGTGGTTACCCAGCCTGTTTTTGTTTATCACAGCGGTGAGAGATATCTGGCCACCGTCCCCCCTGAACGGCAGCGCTGGCTTTACCGCATCGGGTCTTTTATTAACGCGGGCCTGACGGTTGCCGCTAGCTCGGATGCGCCGGTTGCCCCCGATAACCCGATGTTGGGCATATACGCCGCCGTCACCAGACGGGCGCAATCGGGGCAGGAGCTTTTACCCGAAGAGGCTGTCTCTATCCAACAAGCGCTGGCGATGTACACCACCAGTGCTGCTTATGCCTCGTTCGAAGAGGATATAAAAGGCTCTATCGTCGAGGGCAGGCTGGCGGACATGGTGGTCTTGAGCGCCAACCCATTGCAATCGCCGCCGGAGAAAATCAAGGATATCCGCGTGGAGATGACCATAATCGGGGGTGGGGTGGTCTGGGAGGTTTGACTCGGCGTTGGCGTGCCACTAAACTTTAATATATAGAGGCGGATATGTCAGCTGTTCCCAGACGAACTGGTATTGCCAATCTTCCCCTGCACTACGGCCGGGTTCCCCCCTGGCTCTTCGAGCGCATGACCAAGCTGGCGCGTGAGATTACCATCGCCGTAGTGTCTGACTTCGGGCCCGAAGAAATGCTGAAGAGACTTAGCCACCCCTACTGGTTTCAGGCCTTCGGCTGCATCTTGGGCTACGACTGGCACTCCAGCGGGGTTACCACCACCCTCTGCGGCGCGCTTAAAGAGGGCATCAGGGGGCTGGAAAAAGATCTGGGGCTTTTCGTCGCTGGGGGCAAGGGCAAGACCTCGCGGCGGACGCCCGAGGAGCTGGAGCGCTGGGGGCAGTACCTCTCGCTGAACCCCAAGCCGCTGGTCTACGCCAGCCGTATGTCGGCCAAGGTGGATAACTCGGCAGTGCAGGACGGCTACCAGCTCTATCATCATAGCTTTCTGTTCACCAAAAGAGGCTCCTGGGCGGTCATCCAGCAGGGGATGAACGAGAGCAGGCGCTATGCCCGCCGCTACCACTGGCTGGGAGAGAACGTTGCCAGCTTCGTCAACGAGCCGCACTCGGCGGTGCTCTCGGAAGGGAGGGGTCAGGCGCTGAACCTGGTGGCGGCGGAAAGCGACCCCGCCCGCACCACCATCGCCGAGATTGTCACCGAGCGCCAGCCCCACGAAATCATCACCGACCTCAAAAAAATCAAGACGCTGGACCTGCCGCCCCGCCACTACCTGACCACCCGCGACCTTCACCCCGACAGCATCAGCCGCAT
>CAZRIU010000023.1:0-11955 GCA_964600245.1 uncultured Dehalococcoidales bacterium | reverse complement strand
AGTAATCGCCAGGTCTATTGCTCCCGGGAGTGCTACCTTGAGGCTCATCGGTATAGGAACCAGCCCGAAGAGGCAAGGAGGCGGCACAACGAAAGAGTAAGGCGGTGGCTGACTGAGAACCCGCAAAAAGCGAGGCAGATCCAGCAGCGAAAACAGGCAAGAAAGTACTCAATGGTATAATTGGCTCTTCTCTTAATGTTCCTCGGTTTTGTGCACAATTACTCAAATTTTTCGATAAGCCTACGTTGCACGATTTAGCTTTTTTTACCATCGGTAACATGTAAGGAAAGGATAAACACAGCTTAAGGAGGTAAAAGGATGATTTCACTCCTCGCCCTCATCGAGGAGATTAACACCAAAAAGGGCAGAGGATACAAGCTCCACCGAGTTTGCTGCCTCGGCATCCCTAACCACTAATGGTAGCACTGTGTGGCAACTGGGGTAGTCCGCCGGCAACATTTATGGTTTCACCGGTAACGAATGCCGAAAGCTCTGATGCCAGGAATAAGGCGGCTCCAGCGATATCCTCCGGCGTTCCTACTCGCTGCATGGGTACCTCTTTTTTGGCAATCTCGGCAAAATAGGCATCTTTATCCGGTATGTCCCTGGTTACGGGCTCCCAGAACGGCGTGCGGACAGGTCCCGGCAGAATAGCGTTCACCGAGATATTAAAAGGGGCCAATTCAAAAGCCAGGTTATAGGTTAACCCCAGCACCCCGGCTTTAGCCGAGTGATAATGGACAACGGAAACGGCCGGGTGGACCGCTCCTAAAGAGGAGATATTTACAATCTTACCGTATTTGTTTTTTTTCATGTGGGGCACAACCACCTGGCAGCATAAAAAGACACTCTTCAGGTTCAGATTTAAAGACTTATCCCATTGCTCTTCACTCACCTCATCAAGAGAGCCTTTAGGGTCAGGCACTCCTCCCGCATTATTGACCAGAATATCAATTTTACCGAATTTGCTCATAGCCTTGTCCACCATAGCCCTTACCTGACGGCCAACGGTGACATCACATGATACAAAAATCCCCTCCCCACCCTTTTTCGAGACCTCCTCCGCTGTTTTCTTCCCCTCTATAGCGGCAATATCGGCGATAACGACCGAACAACCTGCCTCGGCGAATTTGAGGGCTATACCCTTGCCGATCCCTACGGCACCACCGGTAATAATGGCAACTCTATCACTAAGTAACACCTTCTGCCTCCTTAGAGTGTTTTCCAGCTATCGATTTGGCAAATTTGTATGTTATACTATTTCACTGCAAAGGTGTGTAGACAATGTTAGCGGTTACCGGGGCTAGTGGTCAAGTGGGGGGCAGGGTTGCCGCCCGTCTGGCCAATCTGGGACGGAAACAACGACTTATCGTCCGTGATCCGGCGCAGTCACTCGCTGACTACCTAGAAAAACTCCCTGAAAGCTATCGGCATCTAATGAAACGTGCCTGAGGAGGAAAACTATGCCTCGCGGTTATATGGGCAAGATACTAAGAGTAGATTTATCCAGAAATGAGCTTAGGGATGAGCCGCTCGATGAAAATCTGGCACGCCAGTTCATCGGCGGTTATGGCATTGGCGCCAGGGTTATCTTCAGTGAGCAGAAGGCTGGCGTTGACCCTTTAGGACCGGATAATATCTTTGGCATCCTAACCGGACCGTTTACGGGCACCCAGGCCATTTCGGGTACAAGATTCACCGTGGTCGGAAAATCGCCCTTGACCGGGTGCTGGGGTGATGCCAATTGCGGTGGTTATTTCGGTGCTTACCTGAAATTCGCTGGCTATGACGGCATGTTCTTCACTGGCATATCAGAGAAGCCGGTTTACCTCTTTATTGATAATGGCCAAGCCGAGCTCAGAGATGCTGCCAATCTCTGGGGTAAGGACAGTTACCAGACTGAAGACACCTTAAAATCTGAATTGGGCCGGGATGTGGCCGTGGCTTGCATCGGCCAGTCGGGAGAAAAACTATCCCGAATCGCCGCTATTATACACGACCATGGTCATGCTGCGGCCCGCTCGGGTTTGGGCGCCGTTATGGGGGCCAAGAGGCTTAAGGCAGTGGCGGTGAAAGGCAAAATGAAGGTGCCGGTGGCTGATGAAAAGAGAACCAAGGAACTGAGAAAAAAGTACCTCGCCGACCTTAGGGGGCCTCTTGACAAGCTGAGGAAGTTCGGCACGACCTTCGTTACTGTTTCCTGCATAGAGAGCGGGGACTCGCCGGTAAAAAACTGGGGAGGGGTAGCCGTAGTTGATTTTCCCGATGCTAAAACCATCGGAGACGAGGCCGTGAGAGCCTACCGGTTGAAGAGGGCTAGCTGCTATCTATGTCCTATTGGCTGTGAAGCGCTTATGAAAGAAGGGACGGGAGAATATAAATACGAGGCAGGCTGCCATAGACCTGAGTATGAGACATCGGCTGTGTTTGGCAGCGATTGTCTCAACAAAAATGTTGAATCAATAATCAAGGCCAACGACATCTGTAACCGCTACGGGATTGATACCATCTCTGCCGGAGCCATCATTGCCTTCGCCATGGAATGCTATGAGAAGGGGCTCATCAATAAAAATGACACTGATGGTATCGAAATGAGCTGGGGAAACCATAAAGCCATAGTGGCCATGACCGAAAAGTTGGCTAAAAGGGAAGGTTTCGGTGATATATTAGCCGATGGAGTTAAGATAGCCGCCGATAAAATCGGCAGGGGCGCTGATGAGTATGCCATACATGTTCGGGGGCAGGAGGTCCCCGCCCACAACCCCATTGACGGTTTTGCTTTAGCTACTACCTATATCACCAATGCCACCCCCGCCCGCCACACTCAGGGCTCTGAGGAACATCATATTGACGGACTATTGCCCAAATTCGACAAGCAGTCGTTCAGCGGCCGAGCGCCAGCATACAAAAGAGGCAGCAACTTCCAGCACTTCCTGATGTCTGTCGGGTTCTGTCTATTCGTGCACGGCGCCTTACCCCATGTTGACGCTGTCGTCGAGTTTATGAGGGCGGTTACCGGTTGGGACGTAACCATAGACGAACTGGTATTAACCGGGGAGAGAATCGGCAACCTGCGGCAGGCTTTTAACATCCGCGAAGGGATTAATCCTCTGCTACAAAAACTCTCAGGTAGGCTACTGGGCAAACCCCCGCTAAAAGCGGGACCACTGGCTGGGGTTACTGTCGACGAAGATACTATGATCAGAGAATACCTGGAGGCCATGGATTGGGACCAGAAAACAGCCCGACCCAGTGATAAGAAATTAAAAGAGCTTGGGCTAGAAGACGTGGCTCAGGAACTCCCATAGCCAACTCAAGCATATCAACTAAAGGAGGTAACGTTATTAATGAGTAGCCTTAAGGGTAAGGTCGCCATAGTCACCGGAGCTGCCAGTAAGAGGGGCATGGGGCATGCCATCGCTCTGCGGCTGGCCAGGGAGGGAGCTAACGTGGTCGTTACCGATAAATATGCGGCACCCCAGAGCCTTTTCCCGGGTGATGAGGGGTGGGGTGGTCTGGAGGCTGAGGTTGCCGAAATAGAAGCCCTGGGCAGGGAAGCCATGGCCCTGGTGTTAGACATAAGCGATAGTAAAGATGTTGATTCAATGGTGAATAAAACCCTGGAGAGGTTCGGCAGGATTGATATACTGGTGCATTGCGCCGCCATTCGCGGCCCGGTGGGAAAACCGACCGTCGAGCTTTCTGAGAAAGAATGGCGGGCTATCCTGGACGTCAATACCACCGGCTCCTTTCTCATTTCGAAAGCGGTGGCCAAGAGCATGATTGCTCGGGGCGAGGGCGGCCGAATTGTGCTTATAGCCTCAATGGCGGGGACGCACGGCGTCGCCGGTAGCGTCGCTTACAGCGTCTCTAAATACGGAGTCATCGGACTGGTGAAGACGCTGGCTCTGGAGCTGGGGCCGCATAAGATAAACGTTAACGCCATTAATCCCGGCGCCGTTATCACTAACCTGAGGGACGAAGCCTTTGCCAAAATGGCCAAGGAGCAGGGCATAAGCTGGGATGAGGCCAGGGAGAAGGACTACCAGAAGATTGGCGCCCTTATACCGCTGGGTCGGCTCGGTAACACTGATGAAGTCGCCGACCTGGCCTATTTCCTGGTTTCTGATATGTCCACCTATATCACCGGAGAGGCCATCGGCATCAGCGGCGGCCTCATCTAAATGCCTGTATCAGGGACAGTTATATGGATGCGATATTTAAATTCGTGAAAAACTTCACCAGAACCAGCTATAAGGATATCCCCAGCCCGGCGGTAGAAGCGGCCAAGAAGGAAGTCCTGGATAGTCTGGCCACGGCCTTGGGTGGTTCGTCACAGGCGGGCGTTGGGGAACTGGTGGACATGGTCAAGGAGTGGGGAGGTAATGAGCAGAGCACCATCATCGCCTATGGGATTAAGTGCCCGGCCCCGAACGCTGCCCAGGTCAACGCTACCATGATACATGCCCTGGACTATGATGATGGTCACCCGGTGGCCCAGGTGCACATCGGATGTGTGGCTGTGCCCACCTGTTTTGCCATGGCCGAGCGAATGGGAGGGATAAGCGGCCAGGAGTTCATTACGGCTATGGCACTGGGGGCCGACTTCCTGGCGAGGCTGGGACTGGCCAGCCGCCCGGGGTCTAACCTGGTGAAATCCGGCTGGCACCCCACCGCCCTGTACGGCTACCTGGGTGCCGCCGCCATGGCGGGGAGGATAATGGGGCTTGACGAGGAAAGAATGACTAACGCCATAGGCATTGCCTATCACCAGAGCGCCGGTAACTCTCAGTGTGTTAGTGACGGCGCTCTAACCAAGAGGATGGGGCCGGGACTGGCGACAAAGGGAGGCATTACCGCTGCCCTCATGGCGGAGAGGGGGATTACCGGTGCCAAGAACGTCCTTGAGGGTGAATACGGCATGTTTTACCAGTACCACGGGGGAGACTATGATGCCAAAATCCTGACCGCGGAGCTGGGTAAGAGGTTTGAGGGAGCCAACATAGGCGATAAACCCTATCCCTGCTGCGGATTTACCCACCCTTTTATTGATGCCGTGCTCTTACTGAAGTCCAAACACGATATAAATGCCGAAAACATAAAGAGTATTACCGCCTACGGTGGCGAGTCAGCCTACGAAATATGCGGCGTACCCCCGGAGGTAAAGCGCACCCCGCGGAATACTGTCGATGCCCAGTTCAGTGTCCCTTGGGCGATAGCTACCGCCCTCGTTCGAGGCACTGTCGGCGTGGGAGACTTCACCGAGGAAGCCATCAGAAGAGAAGATGTGCTGAGAGTTTCAGGGAAGGTAAGCAGCGTACTTGACCCGGCGATGAGTCGGCATGGGGTCGGTCCGGGCCGAATAAAAATAGTGATGGGGGACGGCACGGAGTACCTCGAGGAAGTGGAACATTGCCTGGGCAGCATCGAAAGGCCGATGACTTTCGAGGATTGTGCGGCCAAGTTCCGGGAGTGTGCTGCCGGCTCTATCAAGCCACTAGCCGACGATAGGGTGGCTATGGTTATCGAACTTATCGGGCGGCTGGAGAGACTAGATGATGCCACCGAAATTATCCGACTAGTCGGGTAGGTGATACCCCCTCTATTTACCGATGTAGCTTAAGGCATTTCTGGCGGCAATCCGGCCGGAATTGACGGCAAAGCCGAGTGTCGTCCCCGAAGCCGGCAGGAAGCAATAACTATCCCCGTAGAGCCCGCCGGCATCTATCCCGACCGCATAGAGGCCAGGGATAACCTTTTCCTCCGTATCAACCACCTCCATCCGGTGGTTGATCTTGATGCCGCCGAGAGTCCCCAGGAAGACGGTATGGCCCTTCACGGCGTAGAATTTCGGCTTCTTTATCGGCCAGAGGTATTTCGGCTCCTTGGCAAAAACCTCATCGCAGCCGTTTTCACAGAAGCGGTTATACTCGTCAACGGTTGCCTTAAGGACGGATGGCTTCACCTTTATCTGCCGGGCCAGCTCTTCTATAGTGTCGGCAACGGCTATATCCGGGTTCTTTTTTTCCAGGGCCTTCTTCAGGTCTTTATCAAAGTTGGTAAGCCGGGTGCCGGGCAGGTTCTTGTTGGAGGCGCTCCGTTCAATCCCGTGTTCCACCATGTGCTCCTTGGTGGCTTCGTCGAATATGGTGTAGCTGTAGCCCTCTTTCAACCGGGCGCTGGCGTTACCCCCAAAGGTGTCGTTAAAGGAGACGGATTCATCGCAGAAACGTTCTCCCTGCTGGTTGACCCAGAGGAGGGGCTGGAGGCAGGTGCATTCGACGTGTCCCAGCATCCGGACTCCCGGCCCCATAGGGCCTACCCGGAAGAAGTGCAAGGTACCCATGCCTTCTTCGGCGGCGCCGACTTCCCAGGCCATGCGGATGCCTTCCCCGAGCTTACCATAGTTGCGGATGGGAATTACGTTAACATCCAGGTCAAAACCGGCATATTTCTTAATCCACTCTTTGTTGTTGGCGTAGCCACCGCTGGCGACGATGACGGCCCTGGCCTTGATTGTCTCCGCTTTGCCCTCTTTTTCGGCGATGACGCCGGTTATACGGCCCCCTTCACTTAGTATCTTTTTAACCGGCGTGGCCAGCCTGATGTCAACGCCCTTTTCCCTGGTCCTGCGGGTCAGGGTCTTAATCATGGGTGACCCCATCGCCCCAAACGGCCCTTTCAGGCAATGCAACGTCCGCCAGCCGTCCGGTATATTGGTTATCGGCTCGGTAAACTCAACCCCCCGACTCCGAAGCCAGCTGATAGTGGCCGCCGATTCGTCGATGAAAGCCCGGACCAGTCGGGCATTGGCCTGCCAGTGGTTATAGTTCATCGTGTTCTTGAAGGCCTGTGCGCGGGAGTAATTCATATACATCGGGCGCTGCATCTCACTCTCCACGGCGAACATCCCCTCAGCGAAATTGGAGGTTCCTCCCATATAGCGCATCTTCTCAAAAAGGACGACCTTGGCACCTCCTTCAGCTGCGGTCAGGGCGGCGGCCAACCCGGAAGCCCCGCCACCAATCACGGCAACATCGTAATTTCTGTTTTTAACGCTCTCTGTCTTCATTTTTCCTCCTTTATTCCGCTATTTTTGCCCAACCGGGCAATATGCCAGGCATTTGCCGCAATACCATGTGGCTCGGTCAGCGGGTAAGATAGCCTCCTGTAACTGCCTGGGGTCTATGTTCTGGCGGGCCTTATCAATATCTTCCCAGGTGGGATTCTCTGGTATGGGCAAATCCTTGAAACCGAGGGTCTTTTTGAGGAGGCCTTCCGAACCAACACGGCATTTGGCGAAATCTACGGCCCCATATTCACAGGTTCTATCACCTATGACCACGCTTTTCGATTCCTTTTCACTTATAGCCTTTGTCGGGCAGATTTTTACGCATATGTCGCACTTGGTCGGGTCACATAGCTTCGGCCCTTGGTACAGGGGGTCAGGCTCAAGCTCGGCCCTGGTTATGACACTCACCAGCCTAACCCTCGGCCCGCAATCAGGCGTTAGGACGATGCTCAACCAGCCGAACTCACCAAGTCCGGCGGCTACAGCCGCATGCCTATGGCTAAAAGGGGCGCCACCCGCACCGGGACCGGATGGTAATGGTGTAGATATGTAGCCCTTCTTCTCAAGAAATCTGGCCATCCTATAGGCGGCGAACTTCAAATGGAGGTTTGGGGTGAGGGCGTAGCCATGCGTCCCGTAGATGCACTGGGCGTGCCTGAGTCCATCCTCATAGGCTCTGAAAATCGTCTGTACGGCTCCTTGTGATAGTCGAACCGCCATCACGATTACGGATTTGGCACCGGGAAGAAGGTCGGTGGGCCTGTGGCCTTCAGGCGCTCCCGAGAGCCTGTCCACGCTGGCTATGCCCGTATAGTCCATATCCAGTTCTTCGGTAGCAAACCTCTTTAGTTCATCAGTCAGGCTCATGGTAAACCTCCAAGCTAGTCTTTTCCGCCACCAGCACTCGCGGGGGGGATAAAGACCTCAATCACCTGCCCCGAGAGTTTCCTGGATACATCCGAAACCAGAAAGGCTACCGTATTGGCAATATCCTCGGGTGTGACCGTCAAGCCTTCCTTGGCCATTGATTCAACCAGTTCCGTCATTTGAGGAGGAGCCCCGCTAGCGCGGTGAAAGTTGGTCGCCCCTGGGCCGGGGGCGATTATGTTTATATTTATTCCCGAAGGCCCCACTTCACCGGCAAGCGTTTTACTAAGCATTACAACTCCTGCCTTAGCCGCGATGTAGGGACCGGCACCAGCCAGACCTGTTGGCTGATGGGCGGCATGTGTCGAAAAATTGACAATCTTGCCGTATTTACGCTCAAGCATGTGAGGGAGAACAGCATGGGTGAAATATAGCGTACCCTTGAGGTTAACATCTATATCTATGTCCCACTGCGCCTCGGTCGTGCTAACGAAGGGCCGCACGCCACTGGCACGGCCGGCATTATTTACCAGTATATCTATTTTACCAAATTCCGCCAGAGCTTCCTTAACGGCGTTGTCAACTTCGGCCTTTTTGGTTATATCCGCCTTGATAGCCATGGCCTTACGTCCTAAAGCCTTGACCTCGGCCGCTGTTTTTTGCGCCCCTTCCAAGTCTACATCGACGCTAATTATGTCGCACCCTTCCCTGGCTAGAGTCAGTGCTATACCCTTACCGAAGCCTATCTGGCTGCCGGTACCGGTTATCAGGGCTACCTTGTCGGTTAATTTTAGGTCCATAACTTCCCCCTGTCTCCTTAACTAAATTCAAACAAAAACCCCGGCGCCCATAAGCTCGACAAACTCTTCATCAGTCATGCCCAGTATCTTAGAGCAAACATACTCAGTATGTTCACCCAGCCGGGGGCTGGGCGTGCGGGCCTGTGCCGGCGTTTTTGATAGTTCAAAGCCCTGCCCAAGATGGGTAAATAGCCCCATATCCGGATGCTCCAAAGGCCAAAAGAGCTTACGCTGCCTTAGTTGAGGGTCATCGTATATATCAGCGGCATTCTTGACCACACCGGAGGGCACACCGGCTGACTGCAGCTTGGCCATCGCCTCTTCCGGCGTGAAGTTGATCGTCCAGCCGCTTACGAGCTCGTTTATTTCATCCTCGTTCTGCTTCCTGCCGGGCAGGGTACTGAAGCGGGTGTCGTCTATGTACTCAGCCTTGCCCATCACCTGGCACAGGCTCGCCCATTGCTCATCACTAAACACGGCTATGGCGCACCAGCGGTCATCGCCTTTACAGGGATAGACTCCGTGAGGGGCGGCGTAGGGGTGGGAGTTGCCCATTCTTGATGGTTCTCGGCCGCTTGAGATGTATTCCAGGATAGCCGGCATGATAAAGTAGAGCGTCGTTTCAAACTGTGATAAATCGAGCAGCTGGCCTTTCCCGGTCTTATTGCGGTAGTCAAGGGCGGCGATCAGGGCAGCCGAGGCAAAGCGGGGAGAGATGCAGTCGGTATAGGCGGAGACACCAACCGGCAATGGCCCTCCATCCGGCCAGCCTATAAAATTGGGTAAGCCAGCCATAGCTGCCAGTATCATGCCAAAGGCTGGTTGTTGAGCATAGGGACCCCAGGAACCAAAACCGCTCTGCCGTAGCATAATGATGTCGGGCTTGACCTTTTTCAGCTCCTCGTAGTCCAACCCCCAATTCTCCATCACCCCCGGAGTGAAGTTGTCCATGACAACGTCAGAGTTGGCCACCAGCCTTCTGGCCACCTCTAGGGCCTTAGGGTGTTCCATGTTAAGCGCCAGGCTGAGCATATTGGCGCTGAAATGGTTGAAGTAGCCGCTGCGGTCTAAGCCGGGCTTACCATCTTTGTAGGGGGCTGATATTCTCATAGTGCAGGGGCGCTTAGTGGTTTCCACGCGAATCACGGTTGCCCCGTAGTCAGCGAAGTATTTCATGGTTAGTGGGCCAACCACAGCCCAACAGAAACCGGCTATTTTTATACCACTGAATACGCCGTTTCTAGTGTCCATTTCCCGTTATAACCCCTCTAGATAATCCCCGCCTGTTTTAGGGTAACTAGCTCTTGTCTTGGGAGCCCTATCTCGCCATAGATTTCCCCGTTATGCTCGCCGATTAGCGGAGCCCTAAATCGGGTAGCGCAAACCTTCTCCGAGGACTTAACAAATTCTCTGGGGTAGGTGATTTTGGTATTTAATTCGGGGTGTTCTATTTCCACCCAGAAGTTTCGGGATTCAAGCTGGGCATCATTCAGCAGGTCGGCCATGCTGGATAGGGGGCAGATTGATATCTGCCTTTTTACCGCCTCCCGGGCGATCTCTTTTTTGGTGCGCGTCAGGAAGAACCTTTCTATCGGTTGGGAAATCTGGTCGACTACATCCTGGTTGACCTTGAACATGTCCAGGTTCTCCCAGTCAACGGAGCGCAGGTATTCGTTAGCCATGCCTTCGCTGTCCATCCAGCTCACCAGCTCGTGGAAGCTCTTGGCCCCGGCTCGGCCACCTACCATGAAGAAGAAGACATAGCCGTCTTGGCACTGCCAGACCTGCCGTTGCGTGGAGTTGACGCTCCAGCGAAAAGCCCCCGCCCGTTTTGAGACTACCCCGCTCAGCTCCCAGAGCGGTATGGCATTGGCCAGGAACCAGGCAGCGCTCTGCTGCATTGATATATCTAGCTGCTGCCCTTCTCCGGTCATCTCCCGGTGGTAATAGGCAATCATCGTCCCTACGGCGGCATCGGCTCCAGCGTGAAGACAGGCCTGCGGCAGGCTCATCTGCACCGGGGGACGGTCGGGGTCGCCGGTCTGGTACAGAATTCCAGCCATGCCCATAATCACGATATCCGAGGCCTGGTAGTCTTTATAAGGTCCGGCTTGACCAAAAGGTGTAATGGAGGTCAGGATTATTCCCTTCTTAATACTGTTGAGCGCGGAATAGCCCAGTCCCAGGCTGTCCCTAAATCCGGGGGGGAATGACTCAATGACGAAGTCTGCCGTCTTGACTAACTCTTTCAGTATTTCTTTGCCTTTGTTGTCTTCAATATTGAGGGTGATACCTCTTTTATTTGAGTTGTAGGCAAACCAGTACAGGCTTTTCTCCGGGTGCGGTGCGTCTGCCCAGAAAGGCCCCCTTCGGCGGGAAGGGTCGCCCTCGGGCGGCTCAACCTTGATTACGTCAACACCGAGGTCGGCCAGGATTTTGCCGCAGAGAAAGCCGTTTTCGTCAGTTAGGTCTAATGCCCGACAACCGTTTAGCACGAGCTAAGCCTTCCCTTTTGCTCTCAGGTCATTCCAGAGGTCTTCGATAACTGATTTCAAATCGGCTTCAGGTGGGTAGACTTTCTCAAAGCCCAGCTTCTTGAATTTCTTCTCGACTTCTTTGAAGTCCTGCCTGCCCACCCCGAGGACACCGCCGATATAGAGAATTAGATCTTCAAGCCCGGCTTGCTTGCATTTCTTCTCAAAACCTCTCAAGTCCAGCTCAGCCATACCATAGAGTGAAGTCATCAGGATAGCATCGGCCTTTGTTTCTCTAGCGACTTCAATGAACTCTTCCGGTGGTACCTGCATGCCCAGTTCGACGACATTGAACTTGGCGTCCCTTAGGGCGCGAGATAAGATTTTAGTGCCGATGACATGAGCATCCATGCCTACCGTTCCCGTTATCACCGTGGCTTGTTTTTTCATTACATCTCCTTGTGAGAACTATCTAGTGGCGGGGGCGCCGACTATTCCCCCCTTGCTCAGGGCCCATAGGTCCTCAACCGCTACCTGGTAGTCCAGCTTCCTTCCTTCCGCCCGCTCCCTCTCGGCTATCTTTTCACGATGGAACTCCTTAATCTCATCCGGTATGGGCAGGTTGCCGAACTCAAGGTAGCGACAGGCACCCGTAATATCCTTAACGCCAAGCACCTTGTCTTTGATGTTGATATTAGGGCTGAATGGTGAATCAATCACTCCGGCTTCAACCCCCTTTATT
>CAZRIU010000022.1:4505-11960 GCA_964600245.1 uncultured Dehalococcoidales bacterium | reverse complement strand
GAATACCTCCAGCAGCAAAAGGCGCCCATCGTGGTCAAGGCCGACGGGCTGGCGGCGGGGAAGGGGGTCATCGTCGCCGAGTCTATTCCCCAGGCGATGGCTGCCCTCTCCAAGATAATGGAGGCTAAAGCCTTCGGTGCGGCGGGTGACCGCGTTCTTATCGAAGAGTATCTATCGGGTCGGGAGATGAGCGTCTTTGCCTTCAGCGACGGGCACACCGTAGTCCCCATGATGGCAGCCTGCGACTATAAGCCCGCCTTTGACGGTAATAAGGGACCCAATACCGGGGGCATGGGCAGCTACAGCCCGCCGCCGTTTTTGACCCCTACCTTGGCCGAAACGGTGCGCGAGAAAATCATGGAGCCTACGGTAAAAGCACTCCACGAAGAGGGGCGAGCCTACCGCGGCGTCCTCTACGGCGGCTTGATGATTTCTGATAGTAATCCCAAGGTGCTGGAGTTCAACGCCCGCTTCGGCGACCCCGAGGCCCAGGTTACGTTACCACTTCTCCAGACCGACCTAGTCGATATCATGCTGGCGGTCAACAATAACAAGCTCGACCAGATTAAAATCGAATGGAGCGATGACGCCTGCGTGGGGGTGGTTATGGCTTCGGGCGGCTACCCCGGGAGCTATAAGACAGGCTTTGCCATAAGCGGACTGGATAATCTGGATAAGGATATCGTCGTCTTTCAGGCTGGAACTAAACTCGGCCCAAACGGGCAGATTTTGACCAGCGGGGGCAGGGTGCTCACCGTGATGGCGCGGGGCAAGAGCCTCGCCGAAGCCCGCGAAAAGGTCTACGCCAATGTCCCCCGCATCCATTTCGAAGGCTGTCACTACCGCCAGGATATCGCTTTAATGAAATAGGGGCGATATAGGGCTAAAATACCATATACATTTATAACAATCTGCATTATTATAATAGTGTTTCCCACCCCTTGAGGGAGGTATCAAAATGCCGCTGGTCGCCGTCGTTATGGGTTCCAAGTCGGATTCTGAAGCCATCCAGCCGACGCTTGATATCCTGGGTGCGCTGGGTATCGAGCACGAGGTTAACGTTATCTCCGCCCACCGCACCCCCGAGAAAGCGCGGCAGTACGCCATTTCGGCGCGCGAGCGGGGCATTGAGGTCATCATCGCGGCGGCGGGTGGGGCGGCACACCTGCCCGGAGTCTTGGCCAGCTGGACGACACTGCCCGTCATCGGCGTGCCCATCGCCAGCGGCGAGCTTAAAGGCGTTGATGCCCTCTACTCTATCGTCCAGATGCCCGCGGGCATTCCGGTGGCCACCGTGGCTATCGGCAGCGCTGGCGCCAAGAACGCCGCTTATTTAGCCGCCGAAATACTGGGAATTAAGCATGATAAAATAATAAAAGCCTACGAAAAATATCGTAGCCAACTCAAGGGAGAAAAGCCATGATTGAGCGCTATTCCAGGCCCCGAATGAAAAGAGTTTGGTCGGACGAGAATAAGTTCGCCAAGTGGCTCCAGGTGGAGATTGCCGTCTGTGAGGCGTGGGCGGAAATGGGCGTCATTCCCCGCAAGGACCTTTCCAAGATAAAGCTGGCGCGGGTCAACCTCAAGCGCATGGAGGAAATCCTGAAAGAGACCCACCATGACGTCACCGCCTTTCTGGGCTCGGTGTCCGAAAGCCTGGGGGAGGAATCGCGCTTTATCCACCTTGGGCTTACCTCTAACGACGTTATCGACACCGCCCTATGCCTGCAATTGCTGGAGGCGACAGAAATCCTGAGTGAGGATATGAAGGAGCTTATCACGGTGCTGGCGCAACAGGCCATAAAGTATAAATACACCACCATGATCGGCCGCACCCACGGCATTCACGCCGAGCCCATTTCCTTCGGCCTCAAGCTGGCGCTATGGACGGACGAGATGAGGCGCAACCTGCAGAGGCTGTCGGAGGCGGAGAAGATGATTTCCGTGGGCAAGATTTCGGGGGCGGTGGGTACCTACGCTACCCTGAACCCCGAGGTCGAAGAGAAAGCCTGCGCCAAGCTGGGGCTGGCGCCTTCGCCCATCTCCAACCAGATTCTGCAGCGCGACCGCCATGCCCAGTTCGTGACCACCCTGGCCATAATCGCCAGCTCGCTGGAGAAATTCGCCACCGAGATTCGTGGGCTGCAAAAGACCGAGACCAGGGAGGTGGAAGAGCCCTTTGCCGCTGGCCAGACCGGCTCCTCGGCCATGCCCCACAAGCGCAACCCCGAGCTTTGCGAGCGCGTCTGCGGTATTTCCCGATTGGTGCGGGGCTACGCCCTGACCTCTATGGAGAATATCGCCCTCTGGCACGAGCGCGATATCAGCCATTCCTCCGCCGAACGTGTTATCCTGCCCGACTCCTGCCTGGTGCTCGACTATGCGCTGTCTATCTTCACCTCGGTGATGAAGGGTCTTACGGTCTTCCCGCAAAAGATGAAGCGGGACATGGATATTACCAAGGGCTTAATCTTCTCCCAGCGGGTGATGCTGGCCCTTATCGATAAGGGCTTGAGCCGCCAGGAGGCTTACAAGATGGTGCAGCGCAACGCCATGAAGTCCTGGAAGGGGAGCAAGAACTTCCTCACTCTGCTCAAGGCCGACGCTGAGGTCACCGCCGTCCTGCCTGCCGATGAGCTTGAAGCTTTGTTCGACGAGCAGTACTACCTGCGTTATGTGGACGATATCTTCGGGCGCTTAGGTTTAACCGAATCTCAATGGCAAGGGGGTATGACGGGGCCTTCCGAATTTGCCCCCCGCTCGATATAATGGCTGGCAATTCTTCGGTTCTGATGAATACAGACCTCTCCCTGCCCATGTTCGTCAAGGGCAAGGTGCGTGATAGCTACGACCTGGGCGAGCGGCTGCTCATCGTGGCCACCGACCGCATCTCCGCCTTTGACGTCGTCCTGCCCTGCGGCATACCCAATAAGGGCCGGGTGCTCAATAAACTCTCTACCTTCTGGTTCAACCAGACCAGGGAGTTTATGACCAACCACATGATAGAGCCCGTCGAGGATGTTGCTACGCTTAACGCCTACCTTCCCGCTGGCGTTAGCCCTCCCGCCTACCTGGCAGGGCGGTCTATGGTGGTGAAAAAGGTCAAGCGAATTATGGTGGAGTGTGTGGTGCGGGGCTATCTGTCCGGCTCGGCCTGGGAGGAATACCACGAAAAGGGCACTATCTCCGGCTTGAAGTCAGCCAGAGGACTGGAGGAGAGTCAGGAGTTACCCCGGCCCATATTCACCCCCACCACCAAGGCGGAAGAGGGCCACGACCTGCCCATGTCCCGCAAAGAGGTGGCAAAAATGGTCGGTGAGTCTCTGGCCGACGAGCTGGAGGAAAAGAGCCTGGCCATCTATAATTATGCCCGCGGCTACGCTATCGCCCGGGGCATTATCATCGCCGACACCAAGTTCGAGTTCGGCCTCGACGGCGATAAGCTGGTTATCATCGACGAGCTTTTGACCCCCGACTCGTCTCGTATCTGGGAGGTCGACCTCTATAAAGTCGGTCAGTCCCAGCCTAGCTTCGATAAGCAACCGGTCAGAGACTGGCTGGCCGGTTCGGGGTGGGATAAAACGCCCCCCGCCCCCATGCTCCCCCCGGACGTTATCGAGGCTACCGCTAAGCGCTACGAGCGGGCTTACGAGAGGCTGACCGGTAGCAAACTGAGCGGTTAACCTTAATTCTGTAAGGAGAAATAATATGCCTGAAGAGAAAGAAGTCCCCGAATACTATTCAGACCACTTCATGGTTGCCGGCGGCCCCTACGGCGCGGCGATTAACTTTGCCAAGAGCCCTCCTGAGCCCGGTCCCGGTAAGACACCGGAGACGGTAGCCCGTATTCGGATGAGCTACGAGCACATCAAGACCCTGACCTTTGTTCTTGCCCGCCACGTAAAGAAGCTGGAGAGGGAAAACGATGTCTCCTACCCGATACCGGCCAAGGTGCTTTCCGGGATGGGCATAGCTAAAGAGGACTGGGACGCTTTCTGGGAAAGCTCCAACTTTCCGCTTTGATTTCAGGGGTTAGCGGAAATAGCCCCGCCCCTCAACCCCCGACTCCATGAGCGCCTCCTCGGCGAGGTAGAGCCGGCCATCCTCGGTGCTCTTGATGATTTCCGCTTTTACCAGCTCGTTCAGGGCGTAGGGTTTGAAGTCGCGCGTGTGGAGCATCCTTTCGGCAAAGCCGCGCGGACTTAGCCCCAGCTCGTCAATCGTTTTAGCCGTCTTTTTATCGAGGGCGCTGTTCTGGCGGAAGATGGCTATCACCTGTCGGATGGCTCTTTTCAGGCGCCAGCGGGGGATGACGTACAGTCCCAGAATGAGCAGGACGAGGAGCAGGACTATTGTGGCTATGGTGTACATATTTTAGCGCTACTCCTCCAGCAGGCCCTTGGTGGTGGGCAGCTCGCCCGAAAGCCTCTCATCGACTCTGGTGGCGATGTCCAGCGCTCGGCCCAATGCTTTGAATAGGGCTTCCGCCTTGTGGTGGTCGTTGTTGCCGTATAGAATACGGGCGTGCAGGTTGAGCCTGGCTTCGATAGCCAGGGTCTCCAGGAAGTGGCGGATGAGGTCGGTGGCGAAGCCGCGCATGTCATTATCGGCGAAGGGCAAATCGAGCACGGTGTAGCCCCGCCCGCTGATATCCACCGCCACCGCCGCTATGGCGTCATCCATAGGCACGGCAGCGTCGCCCATCCGGGTAATGCTCCGCTTCTCTCCCAGCGTTTCGCTCAGGGCTTTGCCCAGGCAGATGGCGACATCCTCGGCAACGTGGTGCTGGTCGTCGCCACTGGCCTTAATCTTGAGGTCGAAGCGCCCGTGTTGTGCCATCTGCGACAGCAGGTGGTCGAACATCTTGCTGCCGGTGCTTATCTGCCACTGGCCACTGCCGTCGAGGTTAAACTCCAGGCTGACCTTGGTCTCTTTGCTCTCTCTTTTAATAGTGGCTGTCCGTGGCTTCTTCATCGCTTCACCACCTCAAAGAGTATTCGCTCCCAGTTTAACACATTTCGGGGTGTTTATTAATCCCCCCCGACCTCCTTAAGGGCTTTGAGCAGGGCGTCGGTGTGGTCGGGCCGGCCCACGCTGATGCGGAGGGAGTTCTGCAGCAGCGGTAGGTCGAAATAACGAATCAATATCCCCCTCTTCTCCAGCGCCTGCTGGATTTGAGCGGCTTTGCCGTTGAGCACGTGGCAGAAGACAAAGTTGGCTTTAGAGGGGAAGGGTTTCACCCAGTCCAGCTTGGTCAGCTCTTCGAACAGCCGCTCCCTTTCGGCGACGATGGCTTTTACCTTTTCCATAAGGTAGTCGATGTCTTTTAGTGACTCACGCACCGCCACCCGGGCGGCGATATTCACGTTATAAGGCATCTTGATTGACTGTAAATAGTTGGCGACTTTGGGGTGCATGATGCCGTAGCCGACCCTCAAGCCGGCTAGCCCCGCCCACTTAGAGAAGGTGCGCAGGACCAGCAGATTCTCGTATTTGGGGACGAGGGGGGTAACCGTTTCCCCACTGAACTCGACATAGGCTTCGTCAGCCAGCACGGGCACGCCGGTCTCTACCAGTTCCAGTATGTCCTCCTGGGGGGTGGGGGTACCGGTGGGGTTGTTGGGGTTAGCCAGCAGTATCATCTTGGTCTTCTTGGTGATGGCTTTCTTGACCGCCTTGACATCGACGCGGTATTCTTCGTCTCGGCGCACCTCGACCAGCTTGCCGTTGCAGAGCCGGGTGCTGACGCGGAAGATATCGAAGGTAGGCACGCAGTTTATCACCTCGTCTCCAGGTCCGACGAAGAGGCGTATGATAAGGTCTATGAGCTGGTCGCTGCCGCTGCCGGCGACGATATGCTCGGCGCTGACACCGACATAGCCCTCCAGCATTCGGCGCATCTCAGTCTGGTTGGCGTCGGGGTAGATATTAAAGTAGGGGTAGCCGCCTAGGGCTTCATTCACCTTGGGTGAGCAGCCGTAGAGGTTCTCGTTGGCATCCAGCTTGGTGATGCCGTTTATAGGCATCTTAACCCTCTCGGACAATAGCTCCAGCGCCTTGCTGGGCACATAACCGCCGAAGGCAGCCAGGTCCGACCTTATCATTTTGACTATTCCTTCTCCAGACATTCCTTTTTCTCCCTTTCTATATCCCCATATAAACAAAATTCCCTCCGCTTGGAGGGTTCTGTTCTGGTTTTGGGATTTTTTCTTTTTTGTTTTTTATTGCCGTATACTACCCTCCAAGCGCTCGGTTGCGCCCGGTAAATATGTAGGCGTAATAATAGCTGTGAAAGGTAGTATTAAACATTTCGCCTGACTCTAGCACAAGCAGGTATGATTTGTCAATATTTTACTTCAGGCGCTTTTCCACCGCCCGGGCGTGAGCCTCCAGTCCTTCGGCCCTGGCGATAGTGGCGGCGGCTTTAGCCAGCTTCTTTAGCGTGCCTTTGTCCACATCGACGACGTTGATGAGCTTGACAAAGTCGAGTATGTTCAATGGCGAGCTGAAACGGGCGGTAGCGCTGGTGGGCAGGACGTGGCTCGGCCCGGCTGTATAGTCACCCAACACCACCGTCGCGCTGTTACCGATGAAGATACAGCCGGTGTTGGTGATGCGTTCGACATAGGCATCGGCATCCTTAACCATTAGCGACAGGTGCTCCGGTGCGTATAGATTAGCCAGCTCTATAGCCTCGCTGAGGTCTTCGACGACGGCAATCAGGCCCTGGTTCTGTATGGCTTCGGCGGCGATATCACGGCGCTCCAGTCCCTTTAGCTGCTTTTCCACCGCTTTATTCACCTCGGCGGCCAGCCCTACGGAGTCGGTTACCAGAATCGCCGACGCCAGTGGGTCGTGCTCCGCTTGAGCCACAATGTCGGCGGCGCAATAGGCGGGGTTGGCGTTCTCGTCGGCGATAATGAGCACCTCGCTGGGGCCCGGCAGGCTGTCAATGCCCACGGCGCCGTAGACCAGCTTTTTGGCCAGGACGACGAAGATGTTGCCCGGCCCGCAGATTTTATCAACTCTGGGGACAGACTCCGTGCCGAAGGCTAGGGCGGCAATAGCCTGGGCACCTCCCACCGAGAAAATGCGGTCAACGCCGGCGATATCGGCGGCGACCAGTGTCGCTGCCGGCACTGTCCCGTCGGGGCGGGGTGGGGTGGTCAAAATAACCTCTTTGACGCCGGCAATGCGGGCGGGGATAGCCGTCATCAGCACCGTCGAAGGGTAGCTGGCGGTGCCGCCGGGGGCATAGGCACCGATGCGCTCAATGGGCCGTATCAACTGCCCGAAGCCCTTCTTGGCGGCCAGACTCCGGATAGTATCTTTTTGTTTCTGGTGGAACGAGCCGATGCGCCTGGCGGCGAATCTAAGTGCGGAGAGCAACTCCTTGTCCACCTCAACGTAGGCGCTCTTTATCTGCGTCTTGCCCACCTCAAGCGAGCTGAGCTT
>CAZRIU010000022.1:0-4405 GCA_964600245.1 uncultured Dehalococcoidales bacterium | reverse complement strand
GCCGATGAGGCAGGCCGTCGATTCGAAGAGGGTATCAATAATCTTCAGATTATGCTGGGCCAAAGTGCGCCCGGTCTGGGTATTCTCAATGAGCAGGTCGGCATCCTCAGGCAGGAAGGCTTCGCTGGCTCCCCAGGTCGGTATCAGCCTATAGCGGTTGAGGCGGTTGTCGCGGGCGTACTTATCGGCGATATTTATATACTCCGAAGCCACCCTAATAGGTAGCGCCTGTTCGGACTCACTCAGGTCACGGATATCGGCTATATCCAGCTCCTGGCTGACCACCGCCACCACCTTGACCCGCCCCAGCTTTAGGTCGGCTAGTCCCTTCACCGGGCTGGAGGGGAACTGACAGAGGTGCTCGGTGAGCCAGTCCTGGCCGGTAATGGCCAGGTCGAAGTTGTCGTTGGCCACCTGCGGGGGCATGTCCTGGGGCCTGATTACCTTGATGCTAACGCCCTCTAGGTTGATTTTTGGCCTTCGATTGCCCTTCTCGGAAGGATAATCTTCGAGGCGAATGCCCGCTTTGTCCAAAAGCTGCTGGGTGGGCGCCTGCTGGTGCCCGTCGGGCAGGGCCAAGCGCACCATGTCTTTAGTTACTTCAGGATATTTAACCGCCTTCGTTGGGGGACGCTTTTCTGCCTCGGACTTTCTTTCCACCTTCTCCGGCATGAGCACTTTCTCAATAGAGGAGACCATCTGGTTCAGCTCCTTGGCTTTCCAGCTATCACGGTTGGCGATTAAAAAAGCACTGATGCTGAGAACTTGGCTTATCGGCTCTAGCTGATAGGAGGGAAAGTCCTCGGTGGTGCCGACCAGTGCGAGGTCGGCGCTCTCTGGTGGATAGACCTCGGCGCCTCCCCAGAGGGGAAAGACGCTGAAGTGCCTCAGCCGCGCGTTGATGGCGAAGGACTCAGCCAGGTTGGGGTATTCGCTGGCGATGCGTATCGTGCCCGGCTTGGCTCTTAGCGCGGCCACGGTGGCTTTGCCCGCCGCGCTGGCGTAGAGAGCGCCCTCACCGTATTTCAGGTTTTCGACCTTCATCAGGGCACTGCTGGGGTATTTAGCCAGCAGCTCTTCAATCCAGTCCGAGCCGCAGATGCCCAGGTCGTAGTTGCCGATGGCGACCTGTATGGGTATGTCCTTCTCGTGGAAGACACGGCCTGAGAGCCGGGGAAGAGTCTTTGATTCAATGTGGTAGAAGCGCGCCTGCTCTTGGTAGCCGTCGAGTCCCCACCCCGCCCTCTTGAGCAGAGCGGCAGTCTCGCCCAGTAGTCGACCCTTGGGCAGCGCTATTTTCAGCTTGCTTGTCTTCATTTCTTTGAGCACCCAGAAAAATTTTCGATTTTCCTGGGGACCCACTTTGCCCCTTTCCTCCTTCACCCCTTTAGTAAGGCTAAAAGCTCGTCGGGCGTCTCGGCGGCTACTCTTTGCTTTTTAGCCTGGTCTGTCAGTATAAATTTCGGCGACTTGTCCTTAATATCCACCGTCCAGTCGAAATCGGCCTCTTTCTGGGCGCCGAGATAGCATTCCGCCCGGTAGCCGGCTTTATGCAGCCGGCCGGCGATGTCGAAACCCTCCCTGGCTTTTGCCGCCTCCGCCCGTATCAGGATTCTCGGCGGCTGGAGTGTGCTAAGCGCTTTCGGCTTTATTAAAGCCATCAGGCGTTCTAGGTAGAGAGCGAAACCAGAGGCGGGCACATCCTTACCCCCCATCAGGGGAATGAGGGCGTCGTATCGCCCCCCACCCCCAATCTTCTCCTCGCCCTGGAAAATCTGGAAAATCACCCCGGTATAGTATTCGAAACCACGCCCTGAGGCGATGTCAATGCGGTAGTCGCAGCCCATTGCCTCCAGGAACTCGGCAATCTTGGTGCAGTTTTCGATATAGGGCTTGCATTCGGGCAGGTCTTCGGCGAAAAGCTTTTTCAGCTCCTGGGAAAAGCCCGATGGCTTTCCCTTCAATGCGAGCAGTGAATCAATGGTTTTCTCCAGCTCGGGCCTCTTGAGCTTTAGATTTCCCAGCGCCTTCATATCCCCATCAAGGATGCGGTCGAACATACCGATCTGTTCCTCGGCACTCAAGTCCAGCCGGGCCAGCAGCGCCTTTATCAGTCCGGCGTGCGATAGCCTGAGCTCGATACCCTCAATCTTGAGCTCTTTCAAAACCTCCAGCGCCAGCATCACCAGCTCGATGTCGGCCAGCGGCGGCTTGGCGCCGATAAGCTCCGCCCCGCACTGCCACCTCTCCCGGGTCTTCTTTCCTGTCGCCTCGAACATAAAGACATTAGCCACATAAAAGAGTTTGGCCAGCTTCTCTTTGGCCATACTGTCAATATAAAGTCGGCTGATGGGGATGGTGCCGTCGGGCCTCAAGACCACCCTTTCCCCACTCCACCCGTCCCAGTCGAGGAAGGAATAGACCTTGGAGAGCATGCCGGGGGTGAGTGTCCCCGTGGCCGTGAAGAGGTGCAGGTACTCAAGGGTCGGCGTCCTCACCTCCTGATAGCCCCATTTCAGACAGCAGTCCCTGAAGGCGCTCTCGATTAAGCGAAAGCTGGCCATATCCTGCGGGGACAGGTCGCGGGTGCCTTTAGACCTCTGGATTTTCATAGTTGGTAAATTGTAGCACTACTACTCTGGCTATTCAACCGCTCGGCTGTTTACAATAGTAGGGTAACCAAGCTATAATTTCATTTACACGCCTTTAATCGGGCTGGGTCTATTCTCTTAGCGTTGAGAGGCGAATGAGCAGAATCATATTTAGAGCCCTCGGTCTCGTCTTCTTCCTGGCTATAGTGGTGGGCGCTTTGCTGCCTATTGTTACCAGAGGCGCCAACCAGTCCATCCACATCCTCCATGTCGAAGGCACCATCGTCCCCGTAGTGGCTGATTACATCGAGCGGGGCATCGAAAAAGCCGAGGACGAGAACGCCCTGGCCTGCATTATCGAGCTGGACACGCCGGGCGGCTTGCTCGGCTCGACGGAGAGGATAGTGCAGACGATTATGAACGCCGACGTGCCCGTCATCGTCTACGTTAGCCCGCATGGCGCCTGGGCAGCTTCGGCGGGGACGTTTATCACCCTTTCGGCTCACATCGCCGTGATGGCACCGGGCACAACGATTGGCGCCGCCCACCCGGTGGCAGTGGGGGGGGAGGAGATAGGCGAAGAAGAGATGAAGAAGATAGTCGAGTTCTCGGCCAAGTGGATGAGAACCATCGCCCAGGAGCGCGGCCGCAACATAGAAGAAGCCGAGCTGGCGGTGACCGAGAGCAAGTCTTTCACCGATGTCGATGCCCTGGCGGCCAACCTTATCGACCTGCGGGCGGGTAGCTTAGACGAGCTTATCGCCCTGATTAACGGCTGGGAGGTCACACTGGCTAGCGGCCTGGAGATCACCCTCGATACTTCGAGCTACGTCGCCACCCGCGACGACATGAGCCTTATCGAGGGCTTTTTGCACGCCATCAGCGACCCCAATATCGCCTATATCCTGCTCAGCCTGGGCAGCATCGGCATCATCGCCGAGATTTACAGCCCGGGAACGTTCTTCCCCGGTATTATCGGCGCCATCAGTCTCTTGCTCGCCTTTTACTCCCTGGGCGTTCTCGACGCCAACCTAGGGGGGATACTGCTTATATTGCTCGCCTTCGGGCTCTTTATCGGGGAGGTGCTTACCACCACCTTCGGCATATTTACCGCCGGGGGCATAACCGCCCTTATCCTCGGCTCGCTGATTCTATTCCCCGAGGGGGGAGCGCTGTTCCAGGTGAGCCCCTGGCTGATTGCCGCCGTGGCTATTATCGTGGCGGCTGTTTTCGCTTTCGTAATTACCCGGATTGTCCGTGCCTATCGCCGCCAGGCGTACACGGGTCGGGAGGAGCTGGTGGGTAAGACCGCCGTGGCTAAGTCCGCCCTGGAACCGGAAGGTATCGTCCTCTTCAAGGGCGAGCGCTGGACAGCGGTGGCGGAGAAGGGTAAGGTTAAGCCGGGGGAGGAGGTGACTATAACCAAGGTCGATGGTTTAAAGCTTCATGTAACCAGGAAAAGGACCAGGGGCAAATAGAGCCCGAAAATCTTATTTGGTGAGGAGTCGTAATTGCTAAAATGGATACCTGGTTGATTGTCGTAATCGCTATTTGCGCTGCTGCCTTAATCGCCTTTGTCGTCCAGAGGGTAGTCCGTGCCCATCAACAGAAAGTGTCGGCTGGCCGGGAAGACCTGGTGGGCATGACGGCCGAGGTGGAGACGGACCTTAACCCCAAGGGAATCGTCCTCGTCGAGGGCGAACGCTGGGCGGCGATATCGGAGAAGGGTAGGGTGAAACCGGGAGAGGAGGTGATTGTCACCAAGGTCGATGGTTTAAAATTACGGGTAGTCAAGAAAGAATAGAGGAGGTAAA
>CAZRIU010000021.1:0-12551 GCA_964600245.1 uncultured Dehalococcoidales bacterium | reverse complement strand
AAAAGCTTCTTATAGAGCCCGATAGTATTCTCGAAGTGCTCCAGCGTCTCCTCGTTCTCCATATCGCCGATATGCTGGCTTAGGAAAGCGTGCTCGTCCTTGGTCAGACAAAAGGTATTCTTGTCCTCGGCACCGCAGGCTAGGATTTGCTTCGACTTAAAGGACAGGAAGACGGGATAGGGGGCATAGCCCCGCGCCCGCCTCAGCGCCCGCGCCTTGCTCTTCTCTACCATATAGACGCTATCGTCATAGCGGGCGTAGATATCGCGGTTATGCCACAGGAAATAGTCAGCAATGCCCTTTAACCTTCGCAACGCCTCGTCGTTATCCTTGGTGATGGGCTCCTCGCTCAAATTGCCGCTGGTCATCACCAACGGCCGCTCGACCTCTTTGAGCAGCAGGTGGTGTAACGGTGTATAGGGCAGCATCACCCCAAGGTATCTTAGATTAGGCGCCACCGTTTTAGATATATTCGAGCCTTCTTTCCAGTGTAAAAGCACGATGGGCGCCTGGGGCGACTCGAGCAATGCTCGTTCTTCGGGGGAAACGAGGCAATGCCTTTCAATCTCTTTTATATTGCCCATCATCACCGCCAATGGTTTTGACGGGCGTCGTTTTCTTTCCCTTAAGTTATTGACAGCATCATCGCTGGTGGCGTCGCAGGCAAGCTGAAATCCACCCAGCCCCTTAACCGCCAGAATCTTGCCCTCTTTGAGCAGTCGGCTGGCGGCTTTCATGACGTCTTCACAGTCGACTGTCCTGCCCTCGCTATCGACCAGTTCCAAACTCGGCCCGCAGACGGGGCAGGCGTTGGGCTGAGCGTGAAAGCGCCGGTCCAGGGGGTCATCGTACTCCCGCTGGCATTTGGGACACATCTTAAAGCCACGCATGGTGGTCTGGGGTCGGTCGTAGGGTATATCTTCGATGATGGTAAAGCGGGGCCCGCAGTTGGTGCAGTTGGTAAAAGCATAACGAAAACGGCGGTCAGTGGCGGAAAAAATCTCTTGCTTGCAGTCGGGGCAGGTGGCGATATCAGGCGAAACCAGCTGGTAGTGCCCCTGACGGCTCAGGCTCTCTTTAATGCTGAAATCGCTATAGCCTTTGGGGGGAGCCAAGCTGACTTCGACATCCTCGATGCGCGACATGGGCGGGGCTTGGCTCTCGAGCTCTTTGACAAAACGGTTAAGCCTGGCCTCGTCTCCCTCCACCTCTATCTCCACATTCCCCGAGGTATTGCGTACCCAGCCTTTGAGGTCGTACTGCTGGGCTAAGCGGTAGATAAAGGGCCTGAAGCCGACTCCCTGCACCACCCCACGCACGCTTATTCTCGCCAATCTCCCTAGTTTGGTCAGCATGTCTGCCTTTAGGGGGGAGGACTGATTAATTTTGATTGTGGAGGGGACCCAGCGCTGTGACCTCGTCAACGAACTCGTTAACCTGAGTTTGGAATTTGGTGCCTTCGGAGGCAGAAATCCATTCCAGCCTTAATCTCTCCGGCTCTATCCCAAGCTGGGGAAGTGTTTTCTTGAGCAGCATCACTCGGCGTCTCGCCTTATAATTGCCGCTGCTGTAATGGCAATCTCCAGGATGACAGCCGGCTATCATCACCCCGTCGGCTCCCTTGGCAAAGGCGTGGAAGATGAAGGAAGGCTCCACCCTACCCGAGCACATGGTTCGGATAACCCTGAAATTAGGGTTGATCTTGAGTCTGGAGGTGCCCGCCAAATCGGCGCCGGCATAGGAACACCAGTTGCAGCAGAAAACTATAATCTTGGGCTTAAACCCCGTCTTGGTTTCCTTCGTGATTTTTTCCGTCACAGTTTGCGTCACAGCTTTTCCTCCCCTATTATTTGCTCAGTAATGAGTGATATCTTTCCCCTTACCTCCTCGGTGCACTCCTCACCGAATGAGGTATTATCCTTGACACCAACGGCGTATATGCTCACCTGCTGGGGCATCTTATAGCCCAGCTTCTGCCCGAGCTCGAAGGCAGTGGCAATATCCACGCCGTGCAAAGAAGTTAGATGAGAAGTGGGCTTCATCGCCCCCATCTCAATCTTAAATAACTCTCCGGGTTCTCCTTCTTCCGTCTTTACCGAATCGACGATGATTAGCTTATCGTAGCCCACGATAAAGTCAAGGAGGGCGAGCCCAGCCTCGCTGGTCTCCACTACGTCTAATTCAGGCTTCCTCTCCTTGAGCCGGTGGGCAATCTCAATGCCAACGCCATCGTCGGTAAGAATGGTGTTACCCATTCCCAGAACTAGCGTATTCATCTCTAATTATTTACTCTTATCTTCTCTAAATGAATCCAGAAAAACCTTGGGCACCTTAGGCACCTGAGCGTCCGCCCAGGACTCGAGGCAGCTAAACGAACAGAAGTTATAGTGCTCCACCACCCCCGGCCTCTCCCAGGAAGAAACGGTCAACCAGCCCTGGAGCGCCTCGCAGGGCGTCGCCCCGGGAGAACCCTCGGCGGTTTTACCGCAGGAGTGGCAGGAAAACTTCACACCCGGCTTTCTCATTCGCCTCCCTTACGTTTATAGAGAGCAGGAGCTACAGGTGTCGGCGCTACAAGTGCTGCAAGGGCTTCCGTTCCCTGAAGACTCTGAATCGTCAGAGCTCCTGGCGAATGATGAAAGCGCTCGCTGAGCACTACTTCCGCATTTCGGGCAGGGGGCATCCTCCCCCGACTGGCTCATTGCTTTGAGCAACTCGAACTTCAACTGGCACTTATCACAAACATATTCGTATATCGGCATTATTTAAGCCCCGAAAACCTTTTAGACAGCGACTACTTCCTTGACCTCGGCAATCTGCTCCTTGAGTATTCGCTCAATGCCCTGCTTAAGGGTAACGGTGGCAACCGGGCAGCTGGCGCAGGCACCAGTCAGCTTTACCTTAACCACCCCACCCTCCACATCCACCAGTTCAACATCTCCGCCGTCGGCCTGCAGAGCCGGTTTTATCTGAGCTAAGGCTTTTTCCACTTTTTCACGCATGACTTTTCTTCCTCCTTCTTTAGTTTACCAGTTTCTTTACCAGTTCGCCGTCAGCATCATAAACGCTGACCTCAAGCGGCGTCCGGCCGGGCAGGGAATGGGTGGCGCAGGCGTGGCAGGGGTCATAAGCCCGGAAAGCCATCTCAATCATGTTGAGAATGCCGTCGGGCACATTCCCTTTCTGTATCAGCGCCTTGGCCGCCTTCTCCACCGACATGTTTATTGCCGCCGAGTTGTTCTGGGTGGCTACAATCAGGTTGACCCCGGTCAGAATCCCGTTATCGTCGGTCTGGTAGTGATGAATAAGGGTTCCTCGGGGGGCTTCCACCACCCCCATCCCCTCCTTTGGAGTCTCGGTGGGCAGGTTGACGATATCGTCCGAGGTAATCTCGGGGTCTTTGGCTAACTCCAACGTCCGTTCGGCGGCATAGAGTGCCTCCACCAGGCGCGCCCAGTGGAAAGCCAGGGTGCTGTGCACCGGCTTGCCGCCTAAGATTTCGTACATTTTTTCGTAGGCTTCCTGGGCCAGCGGCGTGGCCATCCCGTCCGAAGCATTGAGCCGGGCTAAAGGCGCCACGCGGAAAACGCCGCTCTCCTTGCCGTCGACAAAGCCCTTCCAACCTACCTTCTTGAGGAAGGAGAAGCGGACGTAGGTCCAGGGCTCGACATGCTCCCGGATATGGTCGAGGTAGTTCTGGACCTTGAATTTGGCGAACTCCTTGCCCGCGGGGTCGACCACCCTTATCTGGCCGTCGTAGAAGTTGACCTTGTTATTATCGTCCACCAGCCCCATGTAATAGGTCTTATGGGCATAGACATCACCGGTAACCAGGTCAACGTATTCTTTGTTCTTGAGCACCACGTCATCGAAAAGCCCGAGGGCGACCTTGCAGAACTCAACGCCGTATTCGCCGGCTTCGATGATGGTCTTTCTCTCGTCCTCGGTAATCTGCTTGGACACACCACCGGGCAGACCGCAGGTGGGCATAACCGGTTTGCCGCCGATTATGCGCAGCACGTTACGCATCCGCTTGCGCATCTCGATGACCTTGCCCCCCACCTCGAGCCCCACCTTACCGATAACGCCCAGCACGTTCCTCTCGGCGGCGGGCGCCGTAGGACCGACGACGAAGTCGGGGCCGCCCAAAAAAACGAAGTGCAGTATGTGGTCTTCGGCGGTGAAAGCGCTGTACATCAGCTCCCTTATCTTCTTAGCCGCCGATGTCGGCTTGACCTTAAAGAGGTCGTCCAGCGCCTTGGTCGACGCCATATGGTGGGCAGTAGGGCAAACGCCGCATATCATGGTGGTGATGCGGGGCATCTCCTCGGCGGCTCTGCCCTCAGAAAACCTCTCGAAACCCCTAAGCTCGGGAATCTGAAGAGTAGCCCGCTCGCAGTTGCCCTTATCATCGAGAAATATCTCTATCTTGCCGTGTCCCTCAAGCCTGGTTATCGGGTCTATGGTTATCTTTTTCACTCCGGCCTCCTATTCCATTCTCTTTCTTCTCAGCAGGGAAGCCGCCAGGCCGAAGCGATAGACCGTTCCCGCCGGGTCGGCAATGCTGTCAATCAGTTTTTTGACCTCTTCCTCGGTCATGTCCCGCTCCCCGTCCAGCCCCAGTATAGAGGCGACCATGGAAAGGGCTTTAGCCCCCTGGTCGACCACGCCGTCTATCGGCCCAAAGCAGCCCCGGCAGGGCTGGTTGGCCCGGATGCAGGTTTCTCCACAGCCCGTTCGGGTCGCCGGCCCCATGCAGATTATACCTTGAGCTAAGAAGCATAGCTCAGGATCCATCTTAATCTGCCAGGGTCTCTTGACCTCGCTAATGGCCAGTTTTTCGGGTTTACTCTCGGCTCTGGGGCAGGTGTCGCATAGCGCTTTATTGGGCGCCAGCACCGCCCCCTTCTCCGGCAACTCCCCTTTAAGAATAGCCGTTACCGCCGCCATTATTAAATCGGGAGCCGGCGGACAGCCAGGGAGGTAATAATCAACATCAATGGTCTGGTCCAATGTCTTAACCGTGTTGTAGAACTCGGGCAATTCCAGCTCGCCCTCTTTAACCTTCGTCTTCTGCTGTGGGAAAATCCCCTTGGGGTTATCCACGCTGGGGGATTCTTTATAGACCCGGTTAAAGATAGACTCCCGGTCGTAGAAGTTCCCCATCCCCGGAATCCCGCCCAGGTGGGCGCAGGCGCCGAAGGCAACCACCAGACCGGACTTCTGCCTCAACAGCTTTACCATCTCCTCCTGCTCTCCCAACCTCACCGACCCGTTGATAAAGCTCACCGCTATTTCGCCATCCTTCATGGCTTCGATATCCTTGCGCTTGAAGTCCAACGCTACCGGCCAGAGGACGATATCCACTGCGTCCGCCACCTTAAGAATATCCTCGTTGAGGTCAACCACCGTCTCCTCACAGCCGCCACAGGAAGCGCACCAGTAAAAAGCGACCTTAGGTTTCATCTTTACCCCTTTCCGAATAGGAATTATAGTTAGATACGGCTAATATTGCAAATTTTTATAGCTAACTACCCGCGAAGCACCAACAGGCATTATACTTGAAGCCTATAGCTAAAGTAAAGCCCTTCAGCCTCACCCCAAGCCTAATAGACCTTAATTCGCCGCAGCTTAAGTATCAGGAAGACCTCCTTGCCCACGGTCAAATCCATATCCTCGAAGATATGGTGGGGCAACTCCGCCAGCAGCTTATGCTCACCCACCCTGACCTCCAGCCTGACGCCGTCACCGAGGGGCTTGATGGCGGTAATTACCCCCTGGTAACGGTTAACCTCGGGGCCCGGTGGCTTGGTCTCGGAAACGTATATGTCACGGGGGAAGAGAGCGATGCGGCGGACGGGGCTGCCGTCGTCGGGGAGGATGATGTTCATACCGCCGCAGCTGGCCTCCATAACCCCCTGCCCCAGGCTCTGGCAGTGGTCGCAGTGCAGTATGTTGGGCGCGCCGATAAAATCGGAGACGGCTTCGTTTATTGGGTAGAAAAAGACCTCTTCGGGCTTTCCCACCTGTTGTAATTGCCCCTCCTGGATGACGGCGATGCGGTCGGCCATCTCCTCGGCTTCGGCCAGGTCGTGGGTGACGTATATGGTGGTGACGCCCAGCTTCTTTTGCAGCTGTTTCAGCTCCGTCCTCAGGTATTTGGCCGTCTGGGTGTCGAGACTGCTCAAAGGCTCGTCGAGGAGCAGAACACGGGGAGAAAGGGCCAGCGCCCGCGCCAGGGCCACCCGCTGCTTTTCCCCGCCGCTTAACTGCCTGGGGTAACGCTCGGCGAGGTGACTTATCTTCATTAAGTGCAGCAATTCCGCCACCCTCTCTTTGACACCGCCCTGGGAGGATTTCTGCGCCTTCAGCCCGTAGGCGATGTTAGCCGAAACATCGAGGTGGGGGAAGAGGAACAGGTCCTGGAAGAGGTAGCCCACCCCCCGCTTGCTGGCGGGCAGCTTGTCCACCCGCTGGCCGTCAAAGAGCACTGAGCCCTCGTAATCAGTCAGACCGGCAATAATGTTGAGCAGCGTGGTCTTGCCCGCCCCGTTCGGCCCCAGCAGCACCATCAGCTCGCGGTCGCCTATCTCCAGCTCGACGTCGCGGCAAATATATTTACAGATTTTTTCTAGCTTTATTGAGGGCATCTTACCTCCACCTGGCCGTCATCCTGTTTTCCAGGAACTCAAAGAACTTCTCGAAGGAAAGGCACATCACGGCCAGAACTATCAGGCAGACAATAATAATATCGATACGGATTAGACTCTGCGACTTCAGCATCAGGGCGCCGATACCGGTGGGGATAGCTACCATCTCGGCGGCGATGATGACCCGCCAGGCCATGCCAGCATTTAGCCTTAGTCCGGTGAAGATATTGGGCAGGGCCAGGGGCATGACCACCGTGGTCAGAATCTTGATGTCGGAAGCCCCCAGCGTCCGCGCCACCCGGATATAGTCCCTGTCCACGTTCCTGATGCCGGTGACGGTGTTGTAGAGGACGGGGAAGAAGGAGGCGATAAAGACTATAGCGATGGGCAGTAGCTCGTTGATGCCTATCCAGAGCATAAGCAGCGGCAGCCAGCCCAGGGCGGGGATGGGGTAGAGCAGGCTGACGATGGGGTGCAGCGCCTTGTCCAGCTTTTCCATCCAGCCCATGGCCGTGCCCACCAGCAGCCCGGCAATAGAACCAGCAACAAAGCCGATGAGCACCCTGGTCAGGCTGGCCCAGAAGTTGTCCCCCAGCACCCCACTGGCGGCTAGGTTATAGAACTCCACCATCACCTCGGAGAAGGGGGGGAAAGAGAGCTGGCCGGGAACCAGATTAAGCCTGGCCACCAGCTCCCAGAGCGCCAGAAATACCAGCACGGGGACAATTCCCCACCCTGGTTTTAGTTTTTTGAGGCTATTCAACATCAAGGAACCTCAAATCCAGAATTTCGCTGGCGTCGAAGCTTCCGGTGATATAGCCGAGACTAGCGATATAGTCTATGACATCCTGGACTATCTCAGGATTGATTTCGGTGGTGTATTCCAGCCGCCCCATAGAGCGCAGCATCGCCTCGGGGGTGATTTGCATTTCGGCAACGACCCCGGCAGCGGTAGTCTGGCTGCCGGCGGCCTGCATCTGCCTAGCCACAATCTCGGCGGCTTCCTCCGGGTGCTCGTTTATCCAGTCCGTGGCCCGCTGCGAAATATCCACCAGCTTCTGAACGACCTCCGGGTGATTGTCTATCAGCTCCTGCTTGACCACCAGCATGCTGCCCGGCATATCGGGCCAGATTTCCTGGCTGGTCAGCAACATCTCAAAGCCGTAGTCCTCGGTCATGGTCGCCCACTGTTCGGGGAGGAAGGCGGCGTCCAACTGTCCCAATCCTACCGAGAGGACAATCTGGGGTGGGTTCATGCGCTGAATATTAGCTATTACCTTAGTTTCATCTAGTCCGTATTCGTCCATCGTCCTGTGCAGCAGCACGTCAACAGCGCCGCCCTCCCGGACGCAGCCGATGCGGGTGTCGGGGTTTTCAAGATCGTAGACGGTTTTCACTTTATCGGGATTGACCACCAAACCATAGCCGTAGTTATGGGTGCCAGCAACTATTTTTAGGGGCACGTCGCCGTTGGCGTAGACGTTTATCGTCGGCACCAGGCAAATATAAGCGACCTGGATTTCATCGCGGGCCAGTGCCGCCGCCAGCGCCATGCCGGTGACGTGGCTTTCGTAGGCGGTGATATTAAGTCCTTCCTCTTCGTACCATCCCATTTCCTGGGCGATATAGGCACAGGCGGCATGGTCCATAAACTCCACGGCCATGCCGATGGGCATTTCCTCACCCTCGCCACACCCCCCGATGGGAACCAGAAACAACAACCCGGCCAGGAGTAAGAAAAGCAGTTTTCGCATTTTCTACTTTCTAGGTCAGACTAAATCGGTTATATCGCTATGAATATAGCGTTTGACAAAAAAATCAGGCGACCTGCTTTATAAAGTCCTCGAACTTAGCCCGCAGTTCCTTGTATTCTTTAACCACCTTACGTCCTTCGTCAGTCAGGCGGGCATAGCCTCCCCCCACCCCACCGGGCGTTTTCTCCACCAGCGGCGAAGGCGCTAGTCGGTTGGCCGACTCAACCCAGAGCCAGGCGTTGCGGTAGCCCAGCTTCATGGAACGGGCGGCGGCGGCGATGGAGCCGTACTTATCGATTCTCTCCAGCAGCATGGCCCGCCCCCACCCCATATAAAGCTCGCCGTCGCGCTCCAGCCATATTCGACCCCTTATTCGGTGCCCCGGGGCGGGGTGGCGGGAAAAATGCTCCGTCTTCTTCGGCCTGAATTTCGGTATCTGGCTCATAATCCTCTGTTATATTACAAGCGATATAACGCTTCTGTCAAATCCCCCGCAGATAGCAAGTCGGTGGTGGCATCAGACGAGTTTGTAGTTGAGCGTATCTAAAAACCAGTAGCCGTCCCGCTTGATGGTTCGGCTCTCGGTTATCTCTATCTTCCGCTTGAACAGGGGCCCGTTGATAACTAGGGTATGGTACTCCCCACTCTCCCCACAGAGGTCGATATTCTTGGACTTAAGGTAATTCATAAAATCCCGCTCCACCCCTTTTCCCACCCACTCCTCGTCAATCAGCTCGGCCTTGGCACCGACGATAACAGCCTCAAAGCCAGCGTCGATAAAGCCGGTGAGGACGCTTTCGGCACTCTTCCCCCACAAAGGCTCCACGGCTTCAATGCCCAGCTCGGCGCAGACCCTCTCCACCCATTCTTTATGCTCATCGAGATAGATGTCGCCGAAGACCATCCCCTTTATGCCTTCGGGAAGCAGAGCCCGCACCGCCGCCTTGAACTCCGCTTCGTAGCCGTCGGGGGTGGTCTCCTTCTGCAACAGGGGAATGCCGATAGACTGGCTCTGCAGCTGAATCATGCGCTTTTCCGTGCCGTGAAAGCTCACCCGCTTATACTGTTGTGAGATAAAGTTGACCAGGTGAGAGATTTTGTAGCCCTGGGCCAGCGCCTGGTAGCAGGCGAAGCAGCTGTCCTTGCCTCCGCTCCAGGAAGCAAGATAGTCAGGCACTCCTGACCCACTCCACGGCGTTTCTGAAAATGCCGAAGCCGTCCCCCCACTCCCGGTTTGCCTCCCGCACCCAGCGCGGGTGCTGTGTCCAGCGCAAAAATCTTTCGGGATGTGGCATCAGGGCGAAGATGCGCCCCGAGCCATCGCATATGCCGGCGATGCTGTCCGCCGAGCCGTTGGGGTTAAATGGATAGTCAGCGCTGACATTGCCCTCCTTATCGGCGTAGCGCAGCACCACATTTAAGCCAGCCAGCGCTTTCGGTTCAGCCATCACCTTGCCCTCGCCGTGGGCTATGGGTAGGTAGAGCGCGTCTATTCCTTTAGTAAAGACGCAGGGGCTTTGTTTATCAACGCTGAGGTAGACCCAGCGGCACTCGAAGCGGCTGGAGTCGTTATTGGCCAGCGTCAGCTTCTGGCTAGCGTCCTCCGGCTGGGGCAAAATGCCCGCCTTAACTAAAACCTGGAAGCCGTTGCAGATCCCCAGTATCAACCCCCCACCCCCCACGAACTTTTGGACGTCATCGCCCAGCTTCAGCCTCAGCTCGTTGGCCAGTATCCTGCCCGCCGAGATGTCATCGCCGTAGGTGAACCCACCGGGAACGACTAATATCTGGTAGTCGGCGATGCGCTTGTCTTTTCTGACCAGCTCGTTGACGTGCGCCGAGCTCACCTCTGCCCCCGCCTGCTCGAAGGCAAAGGCGGTCTCAACGTCGCAGTTCGTCCCCGGTGCCCTTAGGATTAAAGTCCTTATATTAGTCATAACTATTCTACCAGCGCAGCGGCCTCTGCCAGGCCTCCTTCAGTTCGGCCAGGGGAGTTGAAATAACCTTCTCCCCCTTGATGTCGTAGACTTCAAGCTTGTCGGATTTATTAAATTCCCCGATAGCGGCGTAGACCACCTCCCCCATCGCCTCCTCGAAGCGTTTGGCGTCTTCCGGCGCCACCTCAACCAGAAAGCGAGTGTTGGACTCAGAGAAGAGGATGGTGTCGTTGCGAGCGATATTCTCGCCCAAAGGTACTTTATTTAAATCAAGCGTTATGCCCACCCCACCAGCAAAGCCCATCTCCGCCGCCGCCACCCCGATTCCCCCCTCGCTCAGGTCGTGGCAGGCTCTCGCCAGGCCTTTATCCATCGCACCGCTGAGGGCGTCCATCAGCTTCTTGCCTCTTTTCGGGTTGACCTGGGGCACGCGGTTGCCCACTGCGCCATGAAGGGAGTAGTAGTGCGAGCCGCCCATCTCGTTATAGGTCATGCCTACGATGTAGAGGATATCGCCCGCCTTTTTGGCGTCCATGGATACCGCTTTAGTAACGTCCTTCATTACCGCCATCGCCGATATGAGTAGGGTGGGCGGGACGCAGATGCTCTCCTTCTCCGTCTCGTACTCGTTGTAGAGGCTATCTTTGCCCGAGATAAAGGGCGTCCCGTAATCCAGTGCGGCGCGGTAGCAGCCCTGCGCCGCCCGCACCAGCCCCCCGAGGCGGTCGGGCTTTTCCGGATTGCCCCAGTTGAAGTTGTCCAATAATGCCACCCGTTTCAAGCTACCGCCGACGGCGATAATCTGCCTTAAGGCCTCATCCACCGCCGAAGCCGCCATCCAGTAGGGGTCGATATCGCCGTAGCGCGGGTTAATACCGTTGGCGATAATCACCCCCATATCGGAATCGAGCACCGGACGGATAATAGCCGCGTCGCCCGGCCCGTCGTTGGCTATGCCCACTAGGGGTTTGAGCACGCTGCCCCCCTGCACCTCGTGGTCGTACTGGCGGATGACCCACTCCTTGCTGCAAACGTTCCAGGAGCCTAAGATTTTCTTCAGGTCTTCGCCTAAATCAGGCGGTGAGTCGAAATCGGGTTCGGCATAGCGCGGCAGCTCCCATTCCGCCTCCCTTTCCAATTGGGGCAGCCCGTGGTGCAGAAACTCCATGTCCAGCTCACCCACCGGGTTAGTATGATAAAAGAGTCTGAGCTTCTTATCATCGGTGAACTCGCCGATGACGGTGGCCTCCACATCCTCGCTGTTGAATAGCGCAATCAATTCTTCAGCGCAATCCGGGGGCACCGCCAGCAGCATCCTCTCCTGCGATTCGGAGAGCCATATCTCCCGGTAAGCTAGTCCGGAGTATTTCAGGGGCACCTTTTCCAGGTCAACGCGCACCCCGGTCTCCTCCGCCATTTCGCCCACCGCCGAAGACAGTCCACCCCCACCGCAGTCGGTGATGCGGCGGTAAAGCCCCTTATCTCTAGCCGCCAGAAGGACGTCAATCATCTTCTTCTCGGTGATGGGGTCGCCAATCTGCACCGAGCTGGCCGAGACCTCCTCCGATTCACCGGTTAAAAGCGCTGAGGCGAAGGTAACGCCGTGAATGCCATCCCGCCCCGTCTTGCCCCCCACCACAACCACCAGGTCTCCGGGATGCTGTTGTCCCATCTGAGCGGCAGTCTTCGGCATCAGTCCGACGGTGCCGCAGAGGACGATGGGGTTGCCCAGATAGCGCTCATCGAAGAGGATAGCGCCGTTGAGGGTGGGAATACCCAGGCGGTTGCCGTAGTCAGCCACGCCAGCACGCACCCCTTTGAGAATACGGCGGGGATGCAGCACCCCCTCGGGCAATTTGTCGTGGGGAAAGTCGGGCGGGGCGAAGCAAAAGACATCGGTGCTGGCGATTGGTTTTGAACCCAGCCCCGTGCCCAGCGGATCGCGGATTACCCCACCCAGCCCGGTCGAAGCCCCGCCGTAGGGCTCGATGGCCGAGGGGTGGTTATGCGTCTCGACCTTAAAACAGAGGGCGTAGCGCCCGTCAAAATCAATCACCCCCGAGTTATCCTTAAAGGTGGAGAGACACCAGGGCTTGTCCAGCTCGCGGGTCACCTTCATTATTGTACTCTTGAGCAGGTTGTCGATGACCTCATCTCCCAGCCGGATGCGGGAGTTGAAGGTCTTGTGCTTGCAGTGCTCCGACCAGGTC
>CAZRIU010000020.1:0-12853 GCA_964600245.1 uncultured Dehalococcoidales bacterium | reverse complement strand
CTGAAGACGGCGCGCTCGTTGACGAATTTTACCTCGCTCTTGGTGGGGTGGATATTAACGTCAACATCCTTTGCCGGTAGCGAGATATTGATGACCGCCACCGGGTGCCGGCCCACCATCAGAAGCCCGTGATAGGCTTCCTCCACCGCCCGCGCCAGCATACGGCTGTTTACCCATCGGCGGTTAACAAAGAAGCTCAAATAACCCCGCCCCGAACGGCCTACTTTGGGCAAGCCGACCATACCCGTTACGAGAGGGACAGTCGCCTCACCCTTAAGCTCGATCATGTTGCCGGCTATCTCGGCGCCGTAGACCTCGACTATACTATCCAGCAATTTGCCGCTGCCTGGCGTCCTCAAAGCCTCCCTACCGTCAAGGGATAGGGAAAATTTGACCTCGGGGAAAGCAAGGGCATACTGGCTGACAACATTAGCGATATGGCTGTTCTCCGTAGCCACCGATTTGAGGAATTTCAGTCGGGCGGGTATCTTGCGGAAGAGATTGAGCACACTAACCGTTGTTCCCTGAGAGCGCCCTTTAGTACCGCGCTTGGCGATGGCACCGTCCTTCAGGCCGAGATAGGTGCCCGCCTTTTCGCCATCGGCACAGGTCGTCATATCCACCTGGGCTACAGCGGTAATACTGGGCAGTGCCTCACCCCGAAAGCCGAGGCTGGAGATATGCTCCAGGTCATCCAGCTCGTCAATCTTGCTGGTGGCATAGCGCTCGAAGGCAAGCTCTACTTCCTGGGAAGGGATTCCAGCCCCGTTATCGGTCACCTTGATCAGGCTCACCCCACCCCCCTCCACCTCAACCGAAATCTGGGTTGCGCCGGCGTCCAGCGAATTCTCGACCAGCTCCTTGACCACCGAGGCTGGCCTTTCCACCACCTCGCCGGCGGCAATACGAGCGACCACCTGTGGGGCTAAAGCCTTTATCGGCATGAGCCTACTCTATCTTTTCCAGACGGGCAAAGCTGAGAAGCAGTTTTTTGACCCCCACCCCGCTGGTGAAAGCCACCACCGCCTCTGTATCGTCCTTCACCGAACGGCAGTTGACCACCACGCCATCGCCAAACTGGGCATGGTGGACGTGGTCACCGGGCCTGAGCTCGGGGACATCGGAGCTGGGGACATTGGGGGCTGGGGTCCTGGTGCGGGAAGAATATAAGGGCGGCATTACCCGCCCTTCTTCACCCTGCCACAGGCCACCGCTGGCTATCAGGCGCTTGGGTATATCGTCCAGGAAGCGTGATGACGTGCTCGGTGTGCTCGAGCCCATCAGGCTACGACGGAAGGCATGCACCAGATAGAGTCTCTCCTTGGCTCTGGTTATGCCCACATAGCAGAGCCGCCGTTCCTCCTCCATCTGTTCCGCGTCGGCAAAGGACTTGAAGTGGGGCAGTATGCCCTCCTCAACGCCGACGATAAAGACCACGGGGAACTCCAGCCCCTTCGCCTGGTGCAAGGTAACCAGAGTAGCGGCATCCACCGTCTCGTCAAGCCCGTCCACATCGGATACCAGGGTTACCCCCTCAAGAAAGGCGGCCAAGCCTTCAGGGGGAGGCAAATGCCGATAATCATTGGCGACGGTGCGCAGCTCCAGGACATTCTCCCAGCGCTCCTCGCCGTCCTTACCACCCTGTAAATACTGTTCGTAGCCCGATTTTTGTGTAACCAGGTCGAACAAGTCAACCAAGTCCAGCTCACGGCTGCGGGCGATAAACTCCTCCATCAAGCCGCGAAAACCGACCAGTGCCTTGACTATGCGAGAGCCGAAGGGGGGCCCCTCCCCGTTATCCTTTTGTTCGGTGACCAGCCGCAGCGCCTCGTACTGAGAGATACCCAGGGACTTGGCCCAGCTGGAAAGCTGACTCAGGCTGCGCTCACCGATACCTCGCCCCGGGATATTGATGATGCGGAGGAGGCTAACACTGTCACTGGTGTTCTGGATAACCCTAAGATAGGCGATAATGTCCTTCACCTCACGCCGTTCGTAAAAGCGGGTGCCGGCCACCAGTTTATAGGACGTACCGTAACGCATAAAGGCTTCCTCAAGGGCTCGCGACTGGGCATTAGTACGGTACATCACGGCGCAGTCGCCCAGCTTAGCCTTTTCCTCTCTCACCAGCTTCTCCACCTCGCTGACGACAAACTGGGCTTCTTCCTGTTCAGTATAGGTCTCGACGACGTTGGGTAGCTCTCCCTCTTCGTTGTCCGTCCATAACTCCTTGGGCTTGCGTAGCTGATTGGTCGAGATTACATGGGAAGCCGTCTCCAAAATGGATTTGGTGGAGCGGTAGTTCTGCTCCAAAAGCACCAGCTTCGCCTTGGGAAAATCCTTTTCGAAGCTGAGGATATTGCGCAGGTCAGCAAACCTCCAAGAGTAGATTGACTGGTCGGGGTCGCCGACGACGCAGATATTGGGCTTCTTGCCGCCCAGCATTTTTATCAGCTCATACTGGACCAGGTTGGTATCCTGAAACTCGTCCACCATGATATGCAGATAGCGTGACTGATATTTTTCCAGGGTCTCTTTGCTTTTTCGGAAGAGTTCGACAGTCTTCATGAGCAGGTCGTCGAAGTCCAACGCGCTACTCTCCGTTAAAAGCTGCTGGTAGTGTTCGTATACCCGCCCCACCACCTCCTCAAAATAGCTGGTGGTATGCTTGGCATACTCCTTCGGGGCTATGGTGCGGCTCTTGGCGGCGGAAATGGCGGAGGATAGAGCCCGGGGGGCATACTGCTTAGGATCCAGGCCTATTTCCTGGAGACTCCGTTTGAGCAGACTAATCTGGTCATCGTCGTCATAGATGACGAACCTGGAATCAATACCGATAGCCTGGCCGTCGCGGCGCAGGATGCGGGCGCAGAGGGCATGGAAGGTGCCGATAGTAAGTTTATCCAAGGCCAGACCGATAAGCTTATTAAGCCTCTCTTCCATCTCACGGGCGGCTTTATTGGTAAAGGTAACCGCCATGATGCGGTGCGGGCTGACGCCGCAGGTCCTAATCAGGTAAGCCACCCGGTGGGCGATGACCCTGGTCTTGCCGCTGCCCGGACCGGCCAGGATAAGCACCGGCCCTTCAATGGTCTCAACGGCTTCTTTCTGCGCCGGATTAAGCCCGTCCAGAATATCCATCTACCCTATTATAACATTGGCGGGGTGTGGTTGAAAGGTGGCACCCTATTGACAAACTTCAGTCAAAGCTATATGATATATGCAGATATGCGCATATATGGATATGGCAATGCAAGAACTGATTAAGGCCACCAAAGCCCTCGCCGACGAGACCAGGCTCAGAATGCTGAACGTTCTTCTGGAGAGGGAATGCTGCGTCTGCGAGGTGATGCAGGCGCTGGATATATCCCAGTCACGGGCTTCGCGCAATTTAGGCATACTGGAGGACGCTGGCTTCCTTACCGCCAGAAGAGACGGGCTCTGGATAGTTTACGCTATAGACTGGCAGACAGCCAACAGCCACGCCGCCTCCCTAGCCAAAATGCTGAAAGATTCCCCTACTACCAACGAGCTAATGGCGCAGGATAAAAAAAGACTAGAGCACGCGGTTAGAAAGCAATTAGGGCATGAATAAGGCAAGTCAAAAGAGCGTAGCTGGTTTAATTATCCTGGTTGTAGTTACCCTTCTCATTAGCAGCGGTTGCTTATTAGCCAACCAAGCGCCTACTATCGCCAGCCTCACCACCAATGAAGAGTGGATTGAGCCAGCCGATATCTGCCAGGTCGAATGCACTGCTTCAGACCCGGATGGGGATGAGCTAAGCTATAGCTGGTCAACCGATAGAGGCAATATTTCCGGGGAAGGCTCTACCGTTAGCTGGATGGCACCAGAGGCACCGGGGGCTTACACCATCACGGTTCAAGTAACCGATGGCAGGGACGGTGAAGCGACAGCACAACTAATCATTAATGTAGAGGCATCTAACCACCCGCCAACTATTGAGAACTTAATTGTCACCGCTGAACATGAATACCTAGAGGAAGCAACCGCGGGATTTACAGACCAGGAAAGCGTATATAAAGTCCTGCAAGGCGAAGCTTATAAAATTGAGTGCGTTGCCTCGGACCCAGACAGGGATGAGCTAATCTTCGAATGGTCAGCCGATGGGGGGGAATGGTATGGAGAGGGTGCTATGGTCACCTGGTACACACCTCCCGAGAGTGGTGAAGTTACTTTGATAGCAATGGTATCTGATGGCAGGGGTGATTTAGCTATTGAAAGCGTAGTTTTCGTGGTCACGACCTGTACCTGTGCATTTGGGCAAGAAGATCATTAGATTGCAATTATAGATAAGGCCAAAGTTGATTAATCATAACCGTGAATGAGCCAAAAGGCGTAGCCGGCAGGCTGCCAACACTGGACCGTTTCCTCACCCTCTGGATTTTCCTGGCCATGGGACTGGGGGTGGGCTTGGGCTATTTCGTACCCGAAGTCGCCGACTTTATCACCTTTTTCCAGGTAGGCACCACTTCCGTACCCATAGCTATCGGGCTTATCCTCATGATGTACCCGCCACTGGCCAAGGTAAAATATGAGGAACTGGGACGGGTATTCCGCAACTGGCGGGTGCTGGGCATATCGCTGATACAGAACTGGCTCATCGGCCCTGTGCTCATGTTCTTCCTGGCGATTATCTTCCTGCGCGCCTACCCCGACTACATGGTGGGGCTGATCATGATAGGACTGGCGCGCTGTATCGCCATGGTCATCGTCTGGAACGAGCTGGCTAAGGGAGACAGCGAGTACGCTGCCGGGCTGGTAGCCCTCAACTCCATATTTCAGATAGTCTTCTACTCGGTTTATGCCTATATTTTCATAACTGTGCTGCCGGAATGGTTCGGGCTGGAGGGGGTGGCGGTTCACGTTACCATCGGGCAGATAGCCCAAAGCGTATTTATCTACCTCGGTATCCCCTTCTTCGGGGGCATGCTCAGCCGCTTTTTCCTTATCCGGGCCAGAGGGCGCCAGTGGTACGAGCAGAAATTCATCCCCAGGATAAGCCCCATCACCCTGGGCGCATTGCTTTTCACCATCGTGGTCATGTTTTCGCTTAAAGGCGAAATAATCGTCCATCTGCCGCTGGACGTGGTTCGTATCGCCATCCCCCTGCTCATCTACTTCGTGGTCATGTTCCTGGTGTCTTTCTACATGGGGAAGAGGATAGGGGCTGATTATCCCAAGACGACCGCCATCGCCTTCACCGCCGCCAGCAATAACTTTGAGCTGGCTATCGCCGTATCCGTGGCCGTTTTCGGCATTGGCTCCGGGGCGGCCTTCGCCGCTGTCATCGGGCCGCTGGTGGAGGTGCCCGTGCTCATCAGCCTGGTGAACGTGGCACTATACTTTCGGCGTAGATTTTTCTGACAGGGCTACAACCATTACCCCACACCACCCACTACCATTTCACTATTTACAGCCAGGGCCAGCAGGCTTATAATTTATAACTCTCAACCGAAAGATGGGTAGTGGTGGAGACACTATGGCAAGTCTGGCAAACTACGAGAATCTAACCATCAGAATTTCCAGAGTCAGGGTTTTCCGGCGGAATAAAAATAATGGGAACTGCTGCTTCGTGGCCAAAAGCGATGAGATACCTGGCTGTGCGGCACATGGCCCGACTATCCCTGATGCGCTGGATAACTTTCAGAAAACGGCGGAACTATGGCTCAAGTGGCTCGGTAGCCCTTGATAGTTGAAAGCTCGGCTAAACAGCCAGACCCAGCCCCTTAGACAAAGACTTGAAGTCAAACCCCTGCTTCATGATCTCAGCCAGCCGGGGCAGCTTCTTCTCCTGGTTGAACTTGGTCATACCCAGAGCCTGCTCAACGCTTTCCATCACGGAAGCAGTATCCTCAGCAGTGATGATTATGGGAATTGCCTTGTCTTCAGCGCTGCGGCGCACGTCATAAATGGGCTCACCGTCGCCGCTGATAACCAGGCATTTGGTTGAGGTCTCCAGAGCCGCCAGTTGCATATCGGGGCGCTCACCTTTGACCACCACCGCCTTATTATCCTTACGACCGAAATAGTCAAGCCCGGAGTCTACGCCCAAAGCCCCCAGCATATAGTTCTCCACCAGCTCCGCCGACTTCCCGGCATCGTTGACTATCTTGCCCTCAATAAGCTCGGCCAGCTCAGCCACCGTCAGACCGAGCAGTGTTCTATCCTCGGGAATTACCCACAGCACCGCCCCACCTAACCCCGGCACCGCTTCCATACGCCTCACCGGCACCTTGTTTATGACCACCCCGAGCAGGTCTTTGCCAAACCCCTGGTACTTATCGGCAAGATTCGTCTTAAACAGGTCGGGTGAATAAGCCTCGACGATAATCACCCTGGCATCCAGCGCCTTTACTATCTCGTAAGAAGCCTCGACTGGCTTGCCGCCCGGCCTCTGCCGCCATATGCCTTCAATAATAACCACGTCCTTGCCCTTGGCAACCCTGGCATAGGCTTGCTTAACCCTGCTGCCCAGCTTTCCCTCCCCACCGATAACGGGACAAAGGTCTTCTAAAGGCTCTTTTAGGGACAGAATACGCCTCATAAAAGCGGCGTCGCTATCGGCGGTCTCTTTGCTCTTGATAGCCGCCACCAGCGGCTTGAAAAAGCCAACCTTTTTACCCTTGCCCTTTAGATATCTGCCCAACCCGGCGCAGACCATTGTCTTGCCCGCACCCGCCTGTGGAGAGGTTATATATAAAGCCGCCAAGTTTCACCTCCGCCGAACTTTTTTGGAATTACCCTATTATAGCCGTTGGAGTGGCGTTGGTAAAGAACCCTAACCTATTTCCCCCTAAAACAGGTTTCAACAATGTCCCAGATATAATATGTTGCAATCCCTCGGAAGAAGTGTTATAATGTTTAATTAAGTAAAAAAGAATAAGGAACCTTTAAGCCGGTCCGGCGAGACTGGCAAGGGAAAAATGGAAACACGGCGCAAGACCTCTTGCCAGTTTGGGTAAGAGGTTATTTTTATGTCTAAAAAAATCATAATGACCCCGGAAGATATCAAGCGAACCCTGGCGCGGGTCGCCCACGAGATTATCGAGCGCAACAAGGTCATCGAAAACCTGATACTGGTGGGCATACACACCCGCGGTGTGCCCCTGGCCAAACGCCTGGCCGCCAATATCGAAGAGTTTGCTGGCCTCAAGATACCGGTGGGCACGCTGGACATCAGCCTTTACCGTGACGACCTTTCTTCCCTGGAACTACAGCCCACCGTCAAGCACACCGACATCCCCGTCAGCGTCGACGGCAAATCCATAATCCTGGTCGATGACGTCCTCTACACCGGGCGCAGCATCAGAGCCGCCATGGATGCCCTCACTGACCTGGGACGGCCCCGCCTGATTCAACTGGCCGTGCTCATCGACCGCGGTCACCGCGAAATACCGATACGCGCCGACTACGTCGGCAAGAACATGCCCAGCTCAAGGCACGAAGACATACAGGTCAAACTGCAGGAAAGCGACGGCACCGACGAAGTAACCATCACCTCTGTGCCTGTTAAGGAGGGTCAATGATGACGACACAGCAGATAAAGACAGTGGCGCCCAAGCCAGCTTCGGTATGGCAACACCACCATATTCTTGATGTCGACGACTTCAGCCGCGAAGAGATAGAGCTTGTCTTCAACACCACCACAGCCATGAAGGAGGTCTTGTCGCGGCCTATTAAGCGAGTGCCGGCGCTGCGCGGCAAGACGCTGATAACCCTCTTCTACGAGCCCAGCACCCGCACCCGCCTCTCTTTCGAGCTCGCTGCCAAAAACCTAGGCGCCGATGCTGTTAACCTGAGCGCGCCCGTCAGCAGTGTGACCAAGGGCGAATCACTGGTCGATACTGTGAGCACGCTGCAGGCGCTTGGGGCGGATATAATCGTGATGCGCCACCCCCAATCGGGAGCGCCCGATATCGCTACCCGATACGTCAAGGCGAGCATTATCAACGCTGGAGACGGCTGGCACGCCCATCCTACCCAGGCACTGCTCGACATCTATACCATTCAGGAGCATAAGGAAAGCCTGAAAGGCTTAAAGGCGGTTATCATCGGCGATATCCTGCACAGCCGCGTGGCCCGCTCTAACATCTGGGCGCTGACCACGATGGGAGTGGAGGTTACGCTCTGCGGTCCCCCTACCCTGCTCCCTAATGATATGGGAAAGGAGAACCACCATCTCCCCCCGACCAATATCGAGCATGATATTGAACGCGCTCTCGACGGTGCCGATATGGTGATGACGCTGAGGCTGCAGCTGGAAAGGCAGCAGAGCGGGCTTCTACCCAGTATTCGCGAGTATGTTCAACTATACCAGCTTACCGAGACCAGGCTAAGCTTAGCTAAACCCGACGCGCTGGTGCTTCACCCCGGTCCGGTAAACGAAGAGATTGAGATTGCCCCCGCCATCGTTCACGGCCCCCAATCGGTCATCCACGAACAGGTAGCCAACGGGGTGGCCGTGCGCATGGCTTTGCTCTATATACTAGCCGGGAGTCAGAAGCAATGAACAAGTCCTTACTCATCAAAGGCGGACGCATCATCGATCCCAGCCAGAAGCTGGACGAGGTCGGCAGCCTACTCATAGCCGAAGGCAAGATTTCCTGGCGGGGAAAGGGGGAGGAAATTCCACCCAAAACCGATTGCGAAATTCTGGAGGCTAAAGGGCTGGTGGTCTGCCCCGGACTAATTGACCTCCACTCTCACCTGCGGGACCCCGGATACGAGGAGAAAGAGACCATCACCAGCGGGACTAAAGCCGCCGCCAGGGGCGGTTTTACCACCATCGCCTGCATGCCCAACACCAACCCGCCACTGGACAGCCAGACGGCTATTGAGTATATAAAGTCGACGGCAACAGCGGAGGGAGTGGTCAGGGTGCTGCCCATCGGCTGCATCTCCAAGGGCAGAAAGGGCAAGGAACTGACCGAGATGGGCGAGCTGGCGGCGGCCGGTGTCATCGCCTTCAGTGACGACGGCGAGCCTGCCTTAAGCTCCTATATTATGCGCCAGGCTCTGGACTACAGCCGCGCCTTTGACCTGCCCGTAACCGACCACTGCGAGGATACGATTCTTACCGAGGGCGGGCAGATGAACGAGGGTGTGGTATCGGCTAAGCTGGGGCTTCGCGGCATACCCAACGCCGCCGAGGACATTATCGTTGCCCGCGACCTAGCGCTAGCGCAACTGACCGGCGGTTGGATACATATCGCCCATACCACCACCGAGGGTGCGGTCGAGCTTATCCGCCGCGCCAAGAAAAAAGGCATCAGGGTTACCGCCGAGGCCACCCCCCACCACCTCACCCTCACCGAGGAGAGGGTCATCGGCTATGACACCAACGCCAAGGTCAACCCGCCCTTGCGGACGGAACGGGATATCGAAGCTCTCATCGAGGGGCTGAACGATAACACCATCGACATTATTGCCACCGACCACGCCCCGCACACCGAGGGCGATAAGCTCTGTGAATTCGCCAAAGCCCCCTTCGGCATCAGCGGCCTGGAGACGGCGCTGGGTAGCCTGATGGGGCTGGTGCACAACCAGAAATTGAGCCTGACCACACTCATCGCCAAGCTCACCCTTGAGCCAGCCAAGTTTCTGGGCAATAAGCAGGGTAAGCTGGGGACATTAGCTGTTGGCGCCCCCGCCGATATCACTGTATTCGACCCTGATTTGGAGTGGGTGGTGGATACCAAGGACTTCGCCTCTAAGGGCAAGAATACGCCGCTCGAAGGCGAAAAGCTAAAAGGGAAAGTAATCGCCACTGTTTATCAGGGCAAGATTGTCTATAAGGATGAGACAGCGAAGGGAGCTAAATAGCCCATGAATAATAAACCAGCAATCCTGGTCCTGGCCGACGGCTCGGTCTATCAGGGCTATTCCTTTGGCGCTGAAACTGACGCCTACGGCGAGGTGGTCTTCAACACCAGCATGGTGGGCTACCAGGAGATACTCACCGACCCCTCCTATGCGGGGCAGATTGTCGTCCCCACCTACCCCCTCATCGGCAACTACGGCATAAACGAGCAGGACATCGAATCGGCCAAAATCCAGGTCAGGGGCTTTGCCATACGGGAAGAGTGCTACCAGCCCAGTCATTATCTTAGCACCAAAACGCTTCATCAATACCTGGCTGAATACGGCATACCGGGCATAAGCGGTATTGATACCAGGGCGGTTACGCGCAAGCTACGCTCGGTCGGGGTGATGATGGGTATAATAACCAGCGACAAGACCCCCCAGCAGGCTTTGGAACAGCTGTTGAAACAGCCCGGCTACGGCTCGATTGATTTCGTGCGGCAGGTAACCACCAAGAAGCCCTATCAGTGGCAGAACGGAACCAGGCCCCAGCACCATGTCGTCGCCCTTGACTGCGGCTTGAGATACAATATCTTGCGCCTGCTACGTCAGCGGGGCTGTACCGTTACCGTCGTCCCCTGCACCACATCAGCCGAGGAGATTTTGAACTTAAAACCAGACGGTGTTCTCCTCTCGCCGGGACCGGGCGACCCCGAGCTGCTGGACTATATCGTTGACACGGTTAAGAAACTAGCCGACAAAAAACCAATGACGGGCATCTGCCTGGGCAACCAGCTTATCGCCCGCGCCTTTGGCGGCCGCAATTTCAAGCTTAAGTTCGGCCACCGCGGGGCTAACCACCCGGTGCGGGAGCTGGCCACCGGCCGTATTTACATCACCGCCCAGAACCACGGCTACGCTGTTGACCCCGACACCATCGGTAACGAATTAGAAGTTACCCACATCAACCTCAATGACGGCACGGTTGAGGGCTTGCGCCACAAAGAGCTGCCCATCTTCGCCATCCAGTACCACTCAGAAGCCTCGCCGGGCCCGCTGGATAGCACCTATCTCTTCGACCGGTTTATGGAGACGATAAAGGGAAAGTAATCATATGAAAAACGTAAAAATACCAAAGTGCATGAGCACCCAGCATCCCGACAACGTAAACCCGCCCTTCTTTGCCGAAGACCCCCAACTCAGCGGCGAGGACGAGATACAGGAGGCATATTACGCCTTTTCCCACCTTGCCTGCGACGAGCAGATGTGGGACTGCGAGGGTAAAGAGGTCGATAACTATGTCGTCAAAAAGCTGCTTACCCGCTACGAGGGCTTTTTCTGGAATAATCGGCTGGGTGAAGACATCTTTATCACTTTGCGCGTGCCCAACCCAACCGTGGAGCACGGCGAATCCAAGATTTTGCTGGAGACGCTGGAGAGCATACCCCGCTCGTTTGACGCCGCCAAGCTCTTCTACGGGGACGATATCGCGCCTATATTCGAGGTCATCCTGCCCATGACGACTTCTCATAAGTGCGTCGACCGCATCTACCGCTACTACGCCGATTTCGTCGTCGGCAAGCAGAACCTGCCCTTCAAAGAGGGCGACATCCCTATTCGTGAGTGGATAGGCGAGTTCAAGCCAGAGACAATCAACGTCATACCCCTCTTCGAGGACATGGATACCATGATCAACGCCCACGAAATCACCCGTACCTACCTCAAGGACAAAAGGCTGGCTTACCAGAGAATTTTTCTGGCCAGGTCGGACCCGTCTATGAACTACGGGCTGGTCAGCGCTGTCCTCTTAAATAAGATTGCCCTGAAGCGGCTGCATAAGATGTCGAAGGAAACGGGGGTAGAAATTTACCCCATCATGGGCGTCGGCTCGGCGCCCTTCCGCGGCAACCTCAGGCCGGACACGGCGGATGAGGTCGCCAACGAGCACCCCAGCGTCCATACCTTCACCATACAGTCGGCCTTTAAATACGACAATCCTCACGACAAAGTCGTCGCCGCCATAAAGAAGCTGGAACAGCGGGAAAAAGGAGTGCCGCGGGAACTGGACGAAGAGAGGTGCCTGGATATCGTCAGGCGCTACTCCGAGGAATACCAGAAACAGGTCGAGGTCTTGGCGCCGATGATTAACGAGCTGGCCAAATACGTGCCCAACCGCCGCAAGAGGAAGCTCCACATCGGGCTTTTCGGCTATCAACGCAGCATGCGGGGCATCACCCTGCCGCGGGTAATAGCCTTCACCGCCGCCCTCTACTCCGTCGGCCTGCCGCCCGAAATACTGGGCTTAAACGCACTGACTAAAGACGACATCCAGTTCATCAAGAGCGTCTATCTCAACTGCACAGACGACATCAGAGATTCCCTGCAATACCTCAACCCCGACACGCCCTACTTGACCAAGGAGCTTTATCGGACGATAAGAGACTTCCCCATAGCCTTTGAGGTCAATGAGCAGCACAAAGAACTGACCGACAACGTGCTGAAATCGCTGCAGGGGGATAAAGCCTGGCTGGAGGAATCGGTACTGCGGGCAGCCAACATCAGGAGGTTTTTGGGATAAAGATAGAACGGAGATTTTATGTCCAAACCTAAAAAAGTACTAATTGTCGGCTCGGGACCTATCGTTATCGGCCAGGCGGCGGAGTTCGACTACGCCGGCACCCAGGCCTGCAAGGCGATGCGGGAAGAAGGGGTGACCTCGGTGCTGGTCAACTCAAATCCCGCCACCATCATGACCGACGAGGGCATCGCCGATATCGTCTATATCGAGCCGCTGACGGTGGAGATGGTGGGGCGCATCATTGAGCGGGAGCGCCCCGACGGATTATTGCCCACCCTCGGCGGGCAGACCGGGTTAAATTTGGCGGTGGACCTGGCTGATGCCGGCATTCTGGAGAAATATAACGTCAAAAGCCTGGGCACCCCCATTCAGACGATAAGAAACGCCGAAGACCGCGAGCTATTCAAGAAGTTAATGACCGACATCGGCGAGCCGACCCCGCAGAGCGCCAC
>CAZRIU010000019.1:0-13063 GCA_964600245.1 uncultured Dehalococcoidales bacterium | reverse complement strand
CTTACGGACACTACGCCCTGAACGTAGCGCGTCTGCCATTCCGCCACTTCGGCATCACAACACAAAGGGATTATACCCGCCGCAAGTTTGGGCGTCAAGGAGATTTTGGGGAGGGATGAGTTAACGCTTGGTGTATTGAGGCGCCTTGCGCGCCCGCCTGAGCCCGGGCTTTTTCCTCTCTTTGACCCGGGGGTCTCTGGTGAGCAGCCCGTTCTGGCGCAATGCTGGTTTCAGGCTCTCGTCGGCTTTTACCAAGGCGCGGGCAATACCGTGAGAAATGGCGCCACTCTGCCCGGTGATGCCACCCCCCGCCACCTTGACCACGGTATTATACTTAGCCAGGCTCTCGGTAACCAGCAGCGGCTTGGTTATTATGCGGCGGTGCTCGGGGCGAATAAACAGCTCCTCATAGGGGATGCCGTTGACGATAATCTCACCCGTGCCCGGCACCAGCCTCACCCGGGCAATGGACGTCTTGCGCCGTCCCGTTCCGTAAAAATATCTCTGCTTCTTCTCAGTCTGAACCACTCTTCTTAAGCCCCCTTCGAGCTAGCCCTGGTCTGAGCCAGGTGAGGGTGCTCCTCGCCGGCATAGACCCTTAGTTTTTTTAGCATTTGCGCCCCCAGACGATTGTGGGGCAGCATGCCCTTGACGGCATGCTCAATCACCCGGGTAGGGTTGGTCCGCATCAACCTCTCCAGATTGATGGTCTTCAATCCCCCGGGGTATCCGGAATGACTATGATAGAGCTTCTGCTCCGCCTTCTTGCCGGTAAAGCGGACTTTCTCGGCGTTGATAATAACGACGAAATCGCCCGTATCCAGGTGGCGGCTGAAGGTCGGTTTGTGCTTACCCATGAGCAATTTAGCCGCCTCAGTAGCCAGCTTGCCCAGAATCTTGCCCGAGGCGTCGAGCACATGCCACTGGCGCTCAATCTCAGAAGCTTTGGTGCTATAGGTCTTCATCATAACTCTCCAAAGGAGCGGGGTAATTCACCCGGTTAAGACAGAGCCCGTAAGCCGGGGCGGTCGGCCCCGCCAGTGCCGGCTCTCTGGCTTCAACTATACTATTAAATTCATCGATGGTCATCTTGCCCTGGCCGACCTTGATAAGCGCCCCTATCGTATTGCGCACCTGGTGCATCAGGAAGGAGTTGGCGGCTATGTTAAAGGTGACCAAATCTCCCTCTCTCTCCACCACGGCGTTAAAGACACGTCTCACCGTGCTCTTAACGCTGGCTCCGTTGCGGCTGGCAAACGAGGCAAAGTCGTGCTCGCCGACCAGAGACAGGCAGGCCTGGTTCATGGCTTTGATATCCAGCTCGCCCGGCACCAGGTAGGCAAAGCCCTCCCGTATCGGGGAGCGGGTGGGGCGGTTCAGAATATAGTAGCTGTATTCCCGGCTGATGGCCTCCCGTCTGACGTTAAAAGAATCGTTTATTCTATAAGCCGCCTTGACGGCGATATCGGTGGGCAGATAGTGGTTTAAGCCGCTGACAAAGTTATCTGTGGAAAGCGCCGACCCCGTCCGGAAGCTGACCACCTGCCCTTCGGCGTGGACGCCGGCATCGGTGCGGCTGGCGCTCATAACCCGCCGCCTCTCCCCGGTAAGCTTGGTCAGGGCTCTCTCGACCTCCCCCTGGATAGAGGGCAGGCCGTCCTGCCACTGAAAACCGTGGTAGCGGCTGCCGTCATATTCCATAACTAATAAAATCTTGGTGGTCTCAGCCACATAAACCTCCCTACTCGACCAGCTCCAGTTGCACCATGGGTGCCCCGTCGCCCAAGCGGGGGCCAATCTTGGTGATGCGAGTATAGCCGCCCGGGCGCTCGGCGTACCTCGGCGCCAGCGTGGTGAATACCTTATCCGCCACCTTCTCGTCCAGGATAAAGGCCAGCGCCTGTCGGCGGGCGGGGAGTTTACCGTCTTTGCCCAGGGTAATCATCCGCTCCGCCAGGCTGCGTACTTCCTTAGCCTTAGCCTCGGTGGTGGTTATCTTCTCGTAGTTTAAAAGGTCGGTTACCAGGTTGCGGTAGAGCGCCTTGCGGTGCGCCGAAGACCGACCCAGTCTCCTACCGGCTACATTATGCCTCATATCGTTTAGCTCTCCTCCCCTTCCTCTTTGACCGCCGACGTCAGGGAAAGCCCCAGTGACGCCAGCTTCTCCTCTACCTCCTGCTTAGACTTCTGCCCGAAATTATGCAGGGCGAGCAGCCCCTTCTCGCCGCGGCTTATCAGCTCGCCCACGGTGGCGATACCGCCACGCCGCAGGCAGTTCATGGTGCGCACGGAAAGGTCGAGTTGCTCCACGGGCATATCGTATTTCTCCTCGCTGATGGAGGCTCTAATCAGCTCTTTTTCCTCCTCCAGTCGGGAAACCTTGGCGTAATCGATAAAGGGCATTAGCTGTTCCACCAGAATCTCGGCGCCGCGGCTGATGGCTTCCACCGGGGTTATGGTGCCGTCCGTCCAGACCTCCAGCTCCAGCCGCTCCCGCCGCATCTCCCGGCTGACATGCACCGGCTCAACGTTAAAGTTGACCTTGCGTACCGGCGTAAAGACGGCGTCAATGGGAATCGTCCCTACGGGCATGTTGTCGCCCGACTCCGCCTCCCGGTAGCCCTCGCCCAGCTCGACATCAAGCTCCACCGAGAGCTTGGCTTCGGGCGAATCCAGGGTGGCCAAGTAAAGCTCGGGGTTAGCAATCTCAAAGTCGGTGGAGTCGGCAATGTCGGCGGCGGTAACCCGCCTCTCGCCCTCCACCTCCAGCATCAGCTTGCCCGGCTGCTCGGAGAGGGACTTTAACCTCAGCGCCTTAACGTTGAGCAGGAACTCGGTGACATCCTCCTTGACAAAGGGTATGGTGGAGAATTCGTGCTGAATTCCCTCAATCTTAACCCTGGTCACCGCTGCTCCGGGAAGGTAGCCCAGGAGCACGCGCCGCAGGGCATTGCCCAGGGTAACGCCGAAGCCCTTTTCTAACGGCTCGACGTGGAAACGGGCGAAATTATCCTGGCTGTCCACACACTCTATATTGGCTATAGCCAAACGAGACAATGATACCTCCCTATCAGGTGACTTACCGTGAATAGAACTCAACTATGCTCTGCCCCTGGAACTTGGCCTCAACGTCCTCAGGGGTCGGCATAGACAAGACCCGACCCACCAGATTCTCCCCGTCCAGGCTCAACCAGTTGGGGATAACCTTGCTATCAATAGTGGCCGCCACCTGCTGGTAATAGCCGCTCTTGGTGCTGCTCTTCTTCCAGCCGATGACGTCGCCTTCCTTGACTAAAGAGGAAGGAATATCGTTCTTGCGCCCGTTAATGATAATATGCCCGTGCTGGACCAGCTGGCGGGCCTGGGCGCGCGAATCGGCGAAACCCAGCCGATAGACGACGTTATCCAGCCGCCTCTCCAGCAGCACCAGCAGGTTTTCGCCGGTGATGCCTATCTGCCGCTCCGCCTCCCCGAAAAGACGCCTAAACTGCCTTTCCATGATGCCGTAGCTATAGCGGGCTTTCTGCTTCTCCCGCAGCTGCGCCCCCCGGTCAGAGAGCCGCCGCCGCCGAATGGGCTGCTGCCCCGGTGGCTTGGCGCGCCGTTCGAAGGCGCACTTGGGGGTAAAGCAGCGACCACCCTTAAGCATTAATTTCTCGCCGCTGCGCCGACAGAGGCGGCAAACCGCTGATGCGTATCTGGCCATCTACACCCGCCTCCTCTTACGTGGCCTACAGCCGTTATGCGGAATCGGCGTTACATCCCTGATGCTGGTAATGTTAAGCCCCGAAGCCTGCAGGGAACGAATCGCCGCCTCGCGCCCGCTACCCGGTCCCTTAACGTAGACCTCAACCTGGCGCAGGCCGTGCTCCATACCCTTACGCACCGCGTCACGCGCGGCCAGCTGCGCCGCATAAGGGGTGCCCTTGCGCGAACCCTTAAAGCGCGCCGAACCCGAGCTTCCCCAGGCGATAACATTGCCCTGGGGGTCGGTAAGGGTAACTATAGTATTATTAAAGCTGGACTGGACATAAGCCCTACCTGTCGGGATGGATTTCCGTTCCCGCCTTCTGGCTTTGCTGCGTTTCTTCTGTGCCATTCTATCTCCTCTTCGGTTTTAACCTCAATTACTTCTTGGTCATGCCGCGTCGCTGCCCCCTGCCGGCTACCGTCTTGCGGGAACCGCGCTTGGCGCGAGCATTAGTCCGGGTGCGCTGCCCCCTCACCGGCAGCCCGTGGCGGTGCCTGGTGCCACGGTAGCTGCCGATTTCGATGAGACGCTTTATGTTGAGGTCGACCTCTTTCCTTAGTTCTCCCTCGACATTATGCTCGCGGTCAATAATCTCGCGCAGGCGGTTGACCTCTTCCTCAGCCAGGTCGCTAACTTTGGTATAGGGGTCGACCTTGGCCTGGGCCAGTATCTTATGGCTCAGGGAAGAGCCGATGCCATAGATATACTGCAGCGAGAACAAGACCTGCTTGTTTTTCGGTATATCAACTCCGGCTATACGCGCCACTTGTAAGCCTCCTCCAGCAGGGCTTAACCCTGCCTCTGCTTATGCTTGGGGTTGGAACAGATAACCCTGACCACCCCACGCCGCTTCACTATCTTGCACTTTTCACATATCTTTCTGACTGAAGCTCTTACTTTCATAACTACTTCTCACACTACTTAAAGCGATAGGTAATCCGGCCTCGGCTCAGGTCGTAGGGGGAAAGCTCCACCAGGACCTTATCCCCGGGCAGGATTCTGATGTAATGCAATCTTATTTTGCCCGAGATGTGGGCCAGGACTTTGTGGCCGTCAGGCAGCTCAACCCGAAACATGGCGTTAGGCAAGGGCTCGACCACCGTACCTTCGACCTCAATGGCCTCCTTCTTAGGCATAAACTCCTTCTCTGACGGTAAGCACCTCGGCTTCCTCGCCAGCAATAGCAATAGTATGTTCAAAGTGGGCGGAAAGGCTGCCGTCGGCGGTCAGTACTGTCCACTGGTCACCGCCGAGCCGGGTATGCCAGTCGCCCAGATTAACCATCGGCTCCAGGGCAATCGTCATGCCCTTCTTTAACACCGGCCCCGTCCCCGCCACCCCGAAGTTAGGCACCTGCGGCTCTTCGTGCATCTCACGGCCGACACCGTGCCCGGTATACTCGCGCACCACCGAATAGCCTTTCCCCTCGGCATAGCCCTGTATAGCCGCCGAGATATCGCCCAGCCTGGCTCCGGCGTGGGCGGCGGCGATACCCGCCTCCAACGCTCCCTTTGTCGTCTCCATAAGCTCCTTAGCCTTCGGGGCTATTTCCCCCACCCCCACGGTAACGGCGCCGTCGCCGTGAAAACCCATATAGATAGCGCCGAAGTCCAGTGATACTATATCACCTTCGCGCAAAACGCGCTCGCCGGGTATGCCGTGCACCACCTCGTCATTGACCGAGACGCAGAGATTGGCCGGGAACCCCCGGTATCCCTTAAACGAGGGTTTAGCCCCCAGCCTCTCCGCCTCATCAGCGGCAATTAAATCCAGCTCTTTTGTTTTCATACCCGGTTTCACCCTTCGGCTCAAGGTGTCCAGCACCTTGCCGACAATCCTCCCAGACTTTCGCATCAGAGCAATCTCTCGCTCCGATTTAATAACTATGCTCATTTAACTATAAACGTTCTCCCCAAGGGCGGCAACTATTCTTTCCCCCACCACCTCCACACCACCCTCACCGGCTACCTCCAGCAGCTTACCCGCCCGGCGGTAATAGTCGATAAGCGGAGCGGTCTCATCCGAGTAGACCTCCAACCGCTTTTTAATGCTATCTTCGGTATCATCGGGGCGCTGGTAGAGCTCGCCGCCGCACCTATCGCACCGCCCCTCCACCTTGGGAGGGGAATCGGTGATGTGGCAGGGCGCCTGGCACTGTCGGCAGACGCGACGGCCACCCAGCCTCTTTAACACCTCCTCTTCCGATACCTTAATGTAAACCACCTTATCTATTGCCTTGCCCTGACGAGCCAGGGCTTCATCCAGAGCTTCTGCCTGCTTCAGATTGCGGGGAAAGCCGTCGAAGACCGCCCCTCCCCCGCTATCCGGAGCCGAAATCCGCTCCAGAACCATATCTATCGTTATCTGGTCAGGGACCAGCACCCCCTTCTCCATATAGGACTTCGCCGCTAGCCCCAGCTCCGTCCCCCGCTCCAGCGCCTGCCGAAACAGGTCGCCGGTAGCGATATAGTCCAGTTTTAACCTACGCGCCACACTGGCGGCTTGTGTTCCCTTGCCCGCGCCCGGGGCTCCCAGAAAGACAATATACACCATTCTCCCTATTTAATGAAGCCCTCATAGCGCCGCATCACCAGCTGCGCCTCCATCTGCTTCATGGTATCCAGAACCACGCCAACGACGATAAGCATACCCATGCTGGATAACTGTATCACCTGGACGTCGGTAATCTCGCGGGCGAGAAAGGGTATCACGGCCACTACAGCCAGGAACAAAGCCCCGGCCCAGGTGATGCGCTTTATCACCCCGTCCAGATATTCTTTAGTATGCGGCCCCGGCCTTATGCCGGGGATAAATCCGCCCTGCCGCTGCAGGGCATTGGGCAGGTCCTGCTGCTCGAAGATGACCATGGTGTAGAAGAAGGCAAAGCCAACAGTGAGCAGGAAATAAAGCCCCCAGTAGAACAGCCCCAGCGGCAGCGGCGCGTTGGGGTTAAACAGGTCTACAATCCAGTTGGCGAAGTTAGGGTCAGCCCCCGCGGGAGCGGCGAAGTAGCTGGCCACCACGCCGGGAAAGATAACCAGCGACATGGCGAAGATAAGCGGTATCATCCCCGCCGTGTTCACCCGCAGCGGTATATGCGTCGAGCCCGCCTGCCGGTACATACGCCCGCCGCGGAATACGCTCCGCGAATACTGGACGGGGACGCGGCGGTGGGCCTCGATAAAATAGACGATAAAAACGGTGGTGGCTAAGGCAATAAGAATATAGACGGCCAAGCCGCCGAAGTTCTCCTTAGCCAGGAAACCACTCTGTATCATCTCGGGTAAGCCGGCGACAATGCCGGCAAAAATGATTATGGATATCCCATTGCCAATACCGTGCTCGGTAATACGCTCGCCGAGCCAGACCAGGAACATGGTGCCGGCTATCATCGACATCACCATAGCCATCATGGGCAGGATGGCGGCGCTGCCGACAACGCCCTCGTGCTGGAGGTAGACCAGCTGCCCGTAGCCGGAAAGCCCCGCCAGGGGAACGGTCAGCCAGTGGGTAATGCGGTTAATCCTGTCTCGGCCCGCCTCCCCTTCCTGAGAGATAGCCCTCAGCTTGGGGATGATGGGCACCAGCAGCGTCATAACAATGGAGGCCGTGATATAGGGGTAAACCCCCATCGCCGCCACGCTTAAGCGCCTCATGGCACCACCGCTGAACATGTCGAGCATGCCCAGCAGGGCGTTCTGGTCGAAAAGCTCTTTCAGGGCATCGAGGTCTACCCCAGGCAGAGGTACGTGGGCCACGAAGCGGAAGATTATCAGGATGCCGAGGGTAATAAGAATCCGCCGCCTCAAATCGGGCAGACTGAAGGCGTCAATCATGGCCTGCAGCAGTCTCGGTCTACTTTGCTTCTGGGCCAATGCCCACCTCCTCGGCTTTGCCGCCGGCGGCTTCTATCTTGGCCTTAGCCGCCGCCGAAAACTTGTTGGCCCTCACCGTCAGGGCTGTTTTAAGCTCGCCGCCGGCCAGAACCTTAACCGGGTTTTTCAATGATTTTATTATTCCCGCGGCGACCAGCTTCTCTGGCGTCACCTCGCTGTTCGGCTCGAAGACGCCGAGCTTATCCAGCCTGACCAGGCTGTACTCTGTCTTGAAGGGATTGGTGAAGCCGCGCTTGCGCGGCAGGCGCTTGATTAAGGGCAACTGCCCCCCCTCAAAGCCGGGGCGCATCTTGTAACCGGCGCGGGACTTCTGTCCTTTAGAGCCCCGCCCCGAATAGGTGCCGTAGCCACTGCCATCCCCCCGGCCCACTCTCTTCCTGTCTTTTTTGGAACCGGGAGCAGGGGTAAGTTTTTCCTGTAACATCAGCTTTCTTCCTCCACCTTAACCAGGTGCCTCACTTTATCGAGCATACCGCGCACCGAGGAGTTGTCATTATGCACGACACTCTTATTCAAGCGGTTAAGCCCCAGGGCTTTAAGCGTTTTCTTCTGGTCCTGGGCATAACCGATGCCACTCTTAATCAGGGTTACCCGCAGCTTAGCCACCGACGACCTCCTCCTCCCCAGCCTCAACGCTGGCTCGCCTCGCTATCTCCTTTTCCGGAACCTTGAGCTGGCTCAGGGCAACTATGGTCGCCTTAGCCGTGTTAATGCGGTTGGGACTGCCCAACGACTTGGTCAGAATATCCTTAATGCCAGCCGCTTCCACCACCGCCCGGATGCTGCCCCCGGCAATAATACCCGTGCCCGGGGCGGCCGGTTTGAGCAGAACCTTGGCGGCGCTGAACTTGACCGTTATCTCGTAAGGGATAGTGGTCCCGCTCAAAGGCACCTTGAGCAGGTTCTTGCGGGCAATAGCGTTCGCCTTGCTGATGGCTTCAGGCACGGAGTTAGCCTTGCCTACGCCGATGCCCACGATGCCATTACCGTCGCCGGTCACCGCCAGGGCGCTGAAGCTGAGGCGCTTGCCCCCCTTCACCACCTTGGTCACGCGGTTGATATAGACCAGCTTATCGGTCAGCGTCAACTCCGTAGGGTCGATCCTGCTTATGGGTTCTTTCACTTCCCTAAAACTACTCCCTAAAACTTTAGCCCGGCCTGACGGGCCGCCTCAGCCAGGGCCTTAACCCGGCCGTGATATTTGTATCCGCCACGGTCGAAAACAACCTGTTTTATACCCTTATCCAGGGCACGCTTAGCCACCAGGGCACCAACCAGCCCGGCTCTTGCCGACTTGGCTTTGCCGTCCACGTTGGCCCTTATATCCTGGTCCAGCGTCGAGGCCGTCACCAGCGTATGCCCCTTCTCATCATCGATAAGCTGGGCATAGATATGGTTCAGGCTGCGAAAAACGCAGAGCCGCGGGCTACCCGCGCTGCCCTTCAGCCTGGCCCTGACCCGGGCGTGCCTTCTTTTACGTGGTGCTTTTAGTCCGCCTTTAACCATTATATCTTCTGACCTATAGCTTTGCCCGCTTTGCCCGCCTTAAGGTGGACAAACTCACCGGTATATCTAATGCCCTTTCCCTTATAGGGGTCGGGCGGGCGGATGGCACGAATCTCGGCGGCCATCTCGCCGACAACTTCTTTATCGATGCCGCTGACCTTGATGTGATTTCCCCCCTCCACATCCAGCGTCACACCGGCCAAGGGGGTTACCTCCACCGGGTGGGAATAGCCGATACGAAGCGATAGCTTATCTCCCGTCTTTTCCGCCCGGTAGCCCACCCCGACGATGTCGAGGTGCTTCTCAAAGCCAGCGGTCACCCCCTGCACCATGTTAGCCAGCAGGCTGCGCGTCAGCCCGTGCAGGGAGCGGTGCTCTTTGCTGTCGCTGGGTCGGGATACCGTGAGCACATTATTCTCCAGCTTAATCTTCATATCGGGGTTAAAGCGGCGGCTAAGCTCTCCCTTGGGGCCGCTCACCTTGACCACGTCTTTTTCGATGTCAACCTTGACCGTATCGGGCACGTCTATCGGCATCAGTCCTACTCTAGACATTGATATCACCCCTGATTTTTACCATACGTGGCATAGCAGTTCTCCGCCGATTCCTTTTTTCCAGGCCTGCTGCCCGGTCATCACCCCCTGGGAGGTGGAGATAATAGCGATGCCCAGGCCGCCGTGAACGCGGGCAATCTCGTCCCGCCCCACATAAACCCTCAAGCCGGGCTTGCTCACCCGTTCCAGTCCGGAAAGGATGGGCTCGTTCTTATCATCGTACCTGAGGTGGATTCGTATTGCCCGTTGCGGCTTGCTCTTCATCACTTCGTAGTCGGCGATAAAGCCCTCCTTCTTGAGGATGCGGGCGATAGCCAGCTTCATTCTTGAAGTCGGCACCAGCACGGAATCGTGCCGCGCCATAATGGCGTTGCGTAACCTGGTCAACATATCGGCTATTGGGTCAGAGATAGTCATATCCGCTTCACCAGCTTGATTTTCTCACCCCGGGAATCTGCCCGGCCAGAGCTAACTTTCTAAAACAAATTCGGCATAAGCCAAACTTGCGAATATAGGCTCTAGGTCGCCCGCAGAGCAGACAGCGGTTAGGCTGCTGCACCTTGTATTTGGGCGCTCGCTTTGATTTTTCGACTTTTGACTTCTTGGCCATTCCTACTCCGTTTTAGTCCCGGACAAAGGGCATGCCTAACAACTCCAGCAGTTGCCTGCCTTCTTCGTCGCTCTTAGCCGTGGTGCCAATAGACACCTCCAGCCCCCGTACCTTATCTATCTTATCGTAATCCATTTCGGGGAAGACGACCTGCTCTTTTATCCCCAGTGTATAATTACCCCTCCCGTCGAAGGAATCACGGGAAACCCCGTGAAACTCGCGTATTCGGGGCAGGGCGATATTTACCAATTTATCGAAGAAGTGATACATGCGCTCCCCGCGCAGGGTCACCTTCATGCCGATGGTCATTCCCTCTCTCAGCCTGAAGGCAGCGATAGACTTCTTGGAACGGGTGGTGATGGGGTGCTGCCCCGTAATCGCCGATATATCCTTCTCCGCCGACTCCAGCGCCTTGGCGTCCTGTATCGCCTCGCCCAGGCCGATATTTAGCACCACCTTCTCTAGGCGCGGTACCTGCATCACGTTCTTATAGCCGTAGCTTTTCATCAGCTCGGGCACGACCTCGGTCTTGTATCTTTCTTTAAGCGCTGACATCTAATCAACCACCTCCCCGCAGGATCGGCAGAAGCGGACCTTGCGGCCATCAGCCAAAAAGCGCGACCCCACCCGGGCCGGCTTGTCGCACTTACTGCATATCAGCGTAACGTTCGAGATATGAATCGGCGCCTCGCGCTCGATTATACCCGCCTGCCTGACGGCCCCCCGGGCCCGGCTGTGCTTCTTGACAAAGTTGATACCCTCCACCAGCAGCCGTTCCTTCTTGGGGTAGGCAAAGCGCACTCGGCCCCTTTTCCCTCGGTCCTTACCGGCGATAACCAGCACGGTATCGTTCTTTCTGATATTCATTATCTCTAAAGTACTTCGGGCGCCAGCGAGATAATCTTGGTGAAATCCTTGTCTCTCAGCTCTCTGGCTACCGGCCCGAATATCCTCGTTCCTTTCGGGTTATTCTTATCGGTTAGAATGACGGCGGCGTTCTCGTCGAACCTGACGTAAGAGCCGTCAGGGCGCCGACAGGGCTGGGCACAGCGAACAATCACCGCCCTGACCACCTCCCCCTTTTTGACCACCCCTCTCGGCGTCGCCTTCTTTACCGAGGCCACGATAACATCGCCCACGCGGGCGTATTTCCGCCTGGTGCCGCCCAGGACGTTGATGCACATTATCTCCTTGGCACCAGTGTTATCGGCCGCTTTCATTCTAGTATAGGCTTGAATCATAGCAATCTATGCCGAGCTTTCTTTCTCGGCTTCTTCCTTCTCTTCTTTGGTTTCTTCTTTAGCCTCTTCCTTGGCTTCGGCCTTGGTCTCTTTCTTGGCTTTTTCTTTAGCTTCAGCCTTGGTCTCTGCCTTGGCTTTTTCTTTAGCTTCGGCCTTGGTCTCTGCCTTGGCTTCGGGTTCTTCTTTTAGTTCCTCGGCGGCCTCGGCTTCGGGTTTAACCTCGGCCTCCTTTTCCTTAACCTTTTTCTCAGGTATAACCTTCTCTAGGTCTTCCCGGGTTATTTCCTCGGGCGAAACCTCGACCACCTCTCCTCTGACTAATATCTCGGCCACCCGCCACCGCTTCTCCTTGGAAAGGGGCCTGGTTTCCACGATTCTGACCTTGTCCCCCACCCGGCACTCGTTCTTCTCATCGTGAGCCTTATACTTGACCACTCGCCTGATTATCTTTTTATATAACGGGTGTCGCTTGGGGCCGGATACCTCCACCACCACCGTCTTATCCATGCGGTCGCTCACCACCTGTCCCAGCCTGACTTTACGCTTGCTCTCTTCCGTCATTGCCTTATCCCCAGCTCTCTTTCCCTGATTACGGTCTTAATCATAGCAATCTGTTTTCTGGCCCGGGAAAGCTCGCGGTGGTTGACCAACTGCTTGGTCTCCAGGCGAAAGCGGAGGTTAAACAACTCCTGATGGGCGTCTTCCAGTTGCTTGGTCAGTTCCTCTTTACCCAGTGCCCGAATCTCTTCAATCTTCACCCGGCATCACCCCCCGCATCGCTCACGGCGCCCGTATCCCTGGCGACAAACTTGGTGCTTATGGGCAGCTTGTGCGCCGCCAAGCGCATGGCTCCCCTGGCCACCTCCTCGCTAACTCCACCCATCTCAAAGAGCATCCGGCCCGGTTTGACCACCGCCACCCAGTGGTCGGGAGCACCCTTGCCCCCACCCATCCGGGTCTCGGCGGGCTTCTTGGTCACCGGTTTATCGGGATAGACGCGCACCCAGACGTTGCCGCCACGGCGGATGTAACGGGTAATCGCCCGCCTAGCTGCCTCAATCTGCCGGCTGGTAAGCCAGGCAGACTCCAGCGCCTTCAGGCCGAAATCGCCGAAGTCAACGCTATTCCCCGCCTGGGCACTGCCCCGGCGGTGTCCTTTATGACTCTTGCGGTACTTCACCCTCTTGGGCTGTAGCATCTTTCTCCTCTTTATCCTTGGCTACGGGGGCTTTATCCCCAGTGGTCTTCTTGGTTTTGCGCTTGGTCGTTTTCTTCTCCGCCTTTGGAGGCTCCGCAGGCTTTTCCGCCTTCTTCTTTGCCTTTGGGGCCTTCTTCGGCTTAGCGGCTTTCTTCTCTGCCTCTGGAGTCTCCTCCGTCGGCTTCTTAGCCTTCTTGGCCGGTTTCTTGGCTTTCGCCTTCGGCTTTTCTTCGACGGCCGCTTCTGCCTTCGCTTCTGGTTTTTCCTCAGCGACTGCTTTCGCTTTTGCCTTTGGCTTTTCTTCGAC
>CAZRIU010000018.1:3576-13607 GCA_964600245.1 uncultured Dehalococcoidales bacterium | reverse complement strand
CCTATCCATTTTTTAGCCAGGAAAACCGCCGCCATGGCATCTTTGCCGTAGGCATCGGCCTTAGCGTATTTCACGACCTCGTCGTCCATCTGGCCGCCGCCAATCATAATCTTCATTTTACCCCTGATACCCGCCGTCTCCAGAGCCTCCACCGTATCCTTCATGGCGTCGAAGGCAAGGGTCAAAAATCCGCTCAGGCCCAGCACCGGGGCTGATGTCTCCTTCATTTTCTCGACAAACTTATCGGCGGGAACGTCAACGCCCAGATTATAGACCTCAAAACCGTTAACATCGAGCATAAAGTCGACGATGTTCAGGCCGATATCGTGAATATCGCCGGCTACGGTGCCGATAACGACCTTGCCCAGGTGCTTGGTCTCGCCCGACTGGACGAGGTGGGGTTTAACCAGCTCGGTAATTTGCTTGAGCAGCTCGCCGGAATAGACAAGCTCGGGGATGAAGTACTTACCATCGGCGAAGCGGTCGCCAACTAGTTCCATGGCCTTGCGGCTGTCTTCTAAGATAGCCAGCGCTTCTTCGCCGGCTTCAAGCCTTTGTTTGGTTAGCTTGATGACCTCCTCTTCTTCCAAGTCAGCTAGCAGATTAATAAAATCTTTAGGCATACCTTTATCCCCTTAGTTTATAATAATAGACCTGGCTGGAATGGGAAGGTGCAAACAGGGCGAGTATACTAATGCCTGGAGAAAAAGTCAACCGTTGTTATTCTTATTATTCTTGGACATCCAGTCCCCACATCTTAAACAGGTCTTTGTAGAAGGGGGGCTGGGGAAAATCGGGCATCATTTGCATGTTAAGATGGGTATAGCCCAGTTTCATCTCTTCAAAGAATTTGAGCCCCTTTACCAGCTCCTCCAGTTTAGCTGCGGGTACGGAAAGGATAATCTCGTCCTCCCCCGCCATCGCCCGCTCGTACTCACCGGGGTCAGGCAGGGTAATGCGGTACTCCCCGTTCTGTATGACGGGCACGATAGAATAGACGCAGGAATCGATGGGGTCGAACTCGGATTTCACCAGGTTGCCCTTTTTATATTTAATCGCCATCAGCATGCTGCGCAGTTGGGCGGTATTAGAATAGATTAGTATCATATCAGGCTTAAAGCTGGCCGTTTTAAGAGGCGCGGTGAGAATACCAATATATTTTCCGTATTCCAGGCGGGGAAAATTCTTAGCAATCTTCTTAGCCGCTTTCATATTATCCACGATATAGATCATCGGGGAAATGGTCTTCTCATCGAAGGGTGGCACCAGCCCGTAGCCGATTAGAGGTGCCCAGCACCAGTTATCTTCTTTAAGCATGGCTATTGTCTCCCCCTTGCGGCGGGTGAGGGCAAAAACCTGACACTGAGCAAGGTGATGACCACGGTCTCTCTTGGGCCTGATGGCTTCCTTGGGGATATCGGCTTCTTTTTCCAGCATCTTAACCGCTATCGGCGCTGTCTTGAGCCGCACCAGCTTCTCCAACTCCTCTGCGTAGCTGTTGAACTCGGCTATTGTCGTCATCTCTACCTCCTGGTCATGCTGCGGCTATTATGAATAAGAAAGCGCTCTTTTGCAAGATTCCACTATCGGTAACGGCCTTAACTGTTTCTAACCTCTAAAACTGTGATATGATAATACCTGATATTCTTTCTATGAGGACGATAAGGCACGCAGCTAGGGTAATAACGGGAAGCCGTCTCAAACGGAAAAACAGGAGGTATTAGATGGAGAAGAAGAACGCGGTAATTGTTGGCGGAGGAGTGAGTAAATTCGGCGTAAGACAGGCAACCATATTCGATATGGTTCAGGAGGCAACCAAAGCCTGCTCGGATGACATTCCGGCACTTAAGCCCGAAGACATTGATGGCCTCCTCTTTTGTTCGACAAAGGTAGGGAGGCATTCCAACGCCCTTAACACAGCGCCTCTTGTGGCTCACAGGTTGGGGCTAAAACCGACCTCGATTTGTACCCGGCTGGATACCCTGTGCGCTGGCTCCAACACGGGGATTATTCTGGCCAAGGGAATGGTAGAAAGTGGTATTTCTGAGGTAGTTCTGGTGACCGGCGCTGAGAAGAGCTACCTGCCCCAGAGATGGGAAACGAACTATACAGAACTGGCGGTCAACGACCATGACTGGGACGCGGCCATGGGATTAGGCATACCGCCACCGTTTTTTGCCATGATTGCCAAGATGCACATGAAACGCTACGGGACAACCAAGGAGCAGATGGCGCATGTCTCCGTAGCCAATTATAATTACGGCTCGACCAACCCCAAGGCGCACTTTTACCCGAAGACGCTTACCATGGAAGAGGCGCTGGAGGCCAGGCTAATCGCTGACCCCTTCGGTCTTTTTGACTGCTGCCCTCTCACCGATGGCGCCTCAGCGGTTATCATTGCCTCGGAAGAGAGAGCCAAGGAGATGTCCGACCGGCCGCTGGTCTACATTCGTGGCACGGGGCAGCATGCCACCCATAGCATGTCGGCTGGTTGGCCGGGGGAAACCCTGGCCGAGTGGCCTCATCTGAAAAAGGCGGGGGAGGTAGCCTACAAAAATGCCCAGGTGACCCCCCAGGATATAGATGTGGCTCAGGTACATGATTGCTTCACCATATCCGAGATTATAGAGATGGAGGAGCTCGGTTTCTGTGAGAAGGGAGAAGGTGGCGCTTATGTCGCCTCGGGCATCCTCAATATTGGTAGCGAACGTCCCATAAATACCGATGGCGGCCTTATCAGCTGTGGACACCCCTTCGGTGCCTCCGGCGCCCGCCAGTCCCTTGAGCTGTGCAAGCAACTTCAGGGGAGGGCGATAAACCAGGCGAAAAATCCCAAGTTTGCTCTGGCGCACAACTTGAGCGGTGCCTGTGCCCAGCATACAGTGGTAATCTACGGGACAGAACCGGTTAAATAAACTATTAAGATAGATAAGGAGAAAGAAGATGGCAGAATTACAAGAGGCAAGAATAGTAGGGACTCCAGCTCTGGATGGCAGATATATTACGGAAATGGATATGTGGCCGCTGGAATGCCCGGAATTCAATCGACTCCATCAGTTTTACGATAATCTCAAAGAAGGAAGGTTTACCACCACCAAGTGTAAAAAGTGCGGGCATATCGCCTTCCCACCGGCTGTTATCTGCACCAAGTGCTGGTCTGAGGAACTGGAGTGGGTAGACCTCCCCCAGAGAGCTAAGGTGGTTACCTTCACCGAGACTCAAGCTGGTGCTCCCATTGGTTTCCCTCCGCCGATAATCATGGCCTGGCTTAACTTCGGCAAGGACAGCCCGCTAAAGCACCTCCTGGTTCGCATCATAAATTGCGCTGAAGGCGAGCTGAAAGAGGGTGACGAAGTAAAGCTTGTGGTCTATGACGTTCCATCACATCCTATAGAGGTTAAGCGGGAAACCGAGATACGCGATAGGGTATATTACGCCTTTGAGCGGGTAAAGTCGGCTTAAATTCAGGAGGCATAGATGGAAACGAAGGGACAATACTGGAATCCAGTCCTGGAGACATTGCCGCGCGAAAAACTACAGCAGCTTCAGCTAAAGAAGTTTAAGAATATCCTCAAATGGGCTTACGAGAACTCGCCGTTCTATCGTAACCTTTATAATGAAGCTGGTCTTGAGCCTGGTGATATCAAAACTCTTGATGATATAACCAAAGTCCCCAAGACGGAGAAGTCAATGCTTAGGGAGGCACAGAAAATAGAGCCATACCCTTACGGTAGCATACTTTCGGTACCCTTAGAGCAGGTAACCGAATATCGACAGACCAGCGGTACCACGGGGCAGCCCGTCTATCACCCGGAGACCTGGCAGGACTGGGAGTGGTCAGCTGAGTCATGGGCTTACGCCCTGTATGCCTATGGCTATCGCGACTACGATAGGGTGTTTTTGCCCTTTGGTTACAGCGTTAACATAGCTTTTTGGGCAGGTCATTATGCCGCTGAGAAAATAGGCTGCGAGGTTGTTCCCGGCGGTGTGCTCGATACCGAAGCCAGAATACTGAAGATGAAGGAACTGAAAGCCACCGCCCTTATGGCGACGCCGACCTATATTTTGGGCATGGCTGACACAGCCAGGAAGAAGCTGGGGCTGGACCCGGCCAAGGATTTATACATAAATAAGATAACGGCGGCTGGCGAACCGGGGGCCTGTATCCCGGCCACCAAAAAGCGCATGGAGGAGCTGTGGGGGGCTAAGGTTTATGACCAGGTTGGTGCCACCGAGATAGGGCACTGGGGCTTTGAATGCCAAGCCCAAGCTGGACTACATGTTCTGGAAAACTTCCATCTGGTTGAGATAGAGGATATCGTGACTGGCGCCGCTATCACCGAGCCGGGCAGGAGGGGTAGCATGGTGATTACTACCTTTGACCGTTTTGCCCACCCCTGCGTTAGATTTGACTCCAAAGACATTATTGAGTGGAACCCTGTAGAGAAATGTGAATGCGGGCGAACCTTCAGGCTGCTAAAAGGCGGCGTTGTTGGCCGCGCTGATGACATCACCAAGGTGAAGGGGGTATTGCTGGCACCAACGGCTATTGAGGAGGTGGTGAGAGGTATTACGGAGCTGGGTGACGAATATGAGGTAACTGTCACCAAGAAAGGCGATATTGACGATATAACACTGAAGGTGGAAATAGCCCCCAATTATAAGCGTAATGTTGAGGCTGTTGAGCAGAAACTGGTTCAGCAGCTGAGACTGAAGACCGGCCTCAGGTATAATCTGGAGTTTCACGACTATGGCACCCTACCCCGCTATGCTCTTAAGGCCAAGAGATTCAAAGACCTGAGAGGCAAGGAGTAAGATGATGAAAAAATATAAAATAGAAGATATGGCGCAAAAGATTGAGCTGTTAAAGCAGACCGCTACCGAGCTAAAGCGTATTTCGGGGGGGATTCAGGCTGTAGACCGAAATGTTGACCGCATCCTGGCCAGTATCAAGATGCTGGAATTAAACATCAGCGACCTGGCGGGTATTGTCTAATCGGCCTCTGAAAGTGAAACCAGTTCCAGAAGGCGCCGGGCTTCCGGAATCTGTTTTTTGGACAGGTTGAAGCGAATTATTAGCTCTTTGTTTGAGGGTCCAGAGACATGAAACCTCAGTTGCGACTGGAAAAAGCGGCGTGTTATCTCAGCAGAGGTAATTTCACTATAGGGGATAGCGAGGTTCCTGGGATTAGCACTGGCTAACTCATCTGGAGTCATACCCTGCAAACTGCGGCGTCTTCTCTGACCAGTTTTCCTCTGCTCAAGTTTCCACCTTTGCCCGCTCAAAATGTCACCCAGTAACACAGTCTTCCACACGGACGTGGACTGTTGGACATCTGCGGGGTGCCAGATGATAGCCGCTATCACCCTCTCTGTAGTGAAAAAAAGGTCATAGATTATATCGAAGGTGTGGCCACTAACGCCGACAAGGGAGCCGATAATCTTCTCCGTGGTATGGTACCTCCCGCCCGGCCTGAGCCTTGTCTTAATGCCTGTGGAGCGGGAGACGAGACTCGAACTCGCGACAACCTGCTTGGAAGGCAGGGACTCTACCAACTGAGTTACTCCCGCGCCAGTATATTCTATCCCGAAAAATCAGGCTTGTAAAGAACATTCCTACAGAATCAGCATGGCGTCGCCGAAGCTGTAGAAACGGTATTTCCGGGCTATAGCCTCCTCGTAGGCGCTAATAATAAAATCCTTGCCGGCAAAAGCCGCCACCAGCATCAGCAACGTGGAACGGGGCAGGTGAAAGTTAGTTATCAGGGCATCGACCATGCGGAACTGGTAGCCGGGCAGGATGAAAAGGCTAACCCATCCCTCAAAGGGCTCTATAACAGACTCTTTGCCGGCCTGAGCCGCCCCTTCAATGATTCTCACCGTGGTCGTGCCGACGCAGATAATTCTTCGCCCCTCCCCCTTAGCCTGGGCCAGACGATTGGCTGCTTCTTTAGTGACAATGCCGTATTCCCTGTGTATAGGGTGCTGCTGTGGGTCTTCTTCCCGGACCGGACGGAAGGTATCCAGCCCCACGTGGAGGGTAACAAACAGTAGTTCAATCCCCTTTTCTTCCAGTTTCTCAAGCAAGCGGGGGGTAAAGTGCAGCCCGGCCGTGGGCGCGGCGACACTCCCCGGAGCGCGAGCGTAGACCGTCTGGTAGCGCTCCTCATCGGCCAGCGGGGTGTGTATATAGGGCGGCAGCGCGATTTTGCCCAGTTTCGGCAACCGCGTCTCTTCAGGAAAGCGTATCACCTTTATTCCCCTCTCCCCTTCTCCTATTATCTCAGCCGAAACGCTGTCATCGGTATCACCTATCTCAAGTTTGGTGCCAACGGCTACCCGCTTGGCCGGCTTAAGCAGTACTTCCCAGACAGCGTTTTCCAGCTGGCGCAGTAGTAAAAGCTCGACCTTGCCACCGCTCTCGGCCTTCTTGCCCTTAAGGCGGGCGGGAATAACACGGCTATCGTTGCCGACCAGAACATCCCCGGCCTTAAGATAGTCAACTAAATCAGCAAAGCGGTGGTGCTCTATCGAGCCGCTAGTGCGTTCCAGTACCATAAGCCGCGACTGGTCTCGGGGCTCCAGCGGAACCTGGGCGATAAGCTCGGGAGGCAGGTGATAATCGAAATCGCTGGTCTTCATTTCATCAAAAAGTATATCAGTGCTATTAATAAGAAGGCAATTCAGGTGAAAATACGCTTGAAGCCATTCCTAGGCCTGTGCTACAATTGCTATCGGCTTGAATTCTTTAGGAGCCAGATGACACAAGAATCGGATTGGGAACCCAAGCTGCTTGGCTTTCTCTGCCGCTGGTGCAGCTACGCTGGCGCTGATTTGGCTGGCACCAGCCGCAAGAAATACCCGGCCAACATCAGGATAATTAAAGTCCCCTGTTCGGGGAGGGTTGATTCCCTATTTATCCTCAAGGCTCTGCGGCTGGGCTTTGACGGCGTGCTCGTCTCCGGCTGCCACCCCGGTGACTGCCACTACCAAACGGGTAACTATCGCGCCCGCCGCCGCATCGCCATCACCAAAAGGTTCCTGGATTATCTCGGCGTCGAGCCCCAGAGACTGCAGGCCAGCTGGGTTTCTGCCTCGGAGGGGGGCAAGTTCACCGAAGTCGTGACCGATGTGACCCAAGGCCTAAAAGAAGCAGGTCCCAACCGGCTGTTTGAAAGAAAGAAGGATGGAGCAACTAAGGCAGGAAGCGAAGGCGCTGCTCGAGCAAAAAAGGGTTGACTGGATTATCGGCTTCGCCCCGGGGAGCCTGAAGTTCACCACCACCCCCTTGATAACCAAGGATAAAGCCGATATCGAGCGCCTGGTCATCAACCCCTTTATCACCAATAACCTGGCCAATTTCCTCACCGAGATAGAGGGGCGGGTGGGCATCGTGGCTAAGGGCTGCGAGAGCCGTTCCATCGTCAGCCTGATACAGGACAACAAGGTAGCCAGGGAGGACCTGGTGATTCTGGCCATCCCCTGCCCGGGGATTATTGACCTGGCCAAGATAGAACGGCTGGTGGGCAAGGATAGGGATGAGCTGGACGATATAGCGCGGGCTGGGGACAAGGTAAGCGTAAAGATCGACGGCCAGAAAAAGGACTTTGCCGCCAGCGATGTCCTCTTCGACCACTGCCTTGCCTGCGAGCTGCCCACCCCACAGGAATACGATATTCTTCTCGGCGAGCCGCGACCGCCCGCACCCGAAACGAAGATAAGCGGGCAAAATATAGCTAACTTGAAAGCACTAACGCCGGCGGAGAGGTGGGCATCCTGGGAAAACGAATTAAGCCGCTGCATCCGCTGCTATGCCTGCCGCGATGTCTGCCCCGCCTGCTTCTGCCAGCGGTGCTTCGTCGAAGAGACCGAGCCGCAATGGACACTGCCTATGCCCCAGTGGCAGGATAACCTTATATTTCAGATAATACGCAACATCCACGTGGCGGGCCGCTGCACCGACTGCGGCGAGTGCGAGCGCGCCTGCCCGGTGAATATACCCTTACGCAGTCTGACCCGCGAGATGTACGACATCGTCGATGAGCTCTTCAAGTTCAAGTCGGGCATGGATAAAGACGCCCTGCCCTTGATGGCTCACTACGAACAGGAAGAGGCGGAGGACTTTTTCAAGTAGCGATGACTAAAAAACTAAACAAAAAGGATATCGCCCAATTGCTCCAGAAATGGAGCCAGCAGTTTAGCGTACTGGCGCCATCGAGAGACAGCGGCGTGGCGGCTATGGCCGAGTGGGACGGTAAAGACACCAACTTCCTGGAGTGGTACCGAAATACCGTCGTTCCTCCCAAGGCCAGCTTCCTCCCCCCCATGGAAGAGATGTTCCGCTTCCGCAAAGACGAAGAGGGCTACAACATCGAACTGCCGTCAAAGAACGGACGCAAGCAGTTGCTCTTCGGCGTCCGCCCCTGTGACGCCAGGGCTATGGCCATACTGGATATGACCTTTGAGGATGCCTACCAAGACCCGTACTACCTAGAAAAGAGAAGGAACGCGGTGCTGGTCGGCTTAAGCTGCACCAACCCCTGTGAGAGCTGTTTTTGCACCTCTATGGGCACCAGCCCCACCGACCCCGCCAATGTCGACATTATGCTTATTGATATCGGCGACCACTTCCTCATTGAGGAGGTTACCGCCAAGGGCAAGGCGCTTACCAAAGGCCTGAAAGAAGCCACTAAAGCGGACGAGACCGAGGCTGAGAAGTCAAAGAAAACGGCTTACGATAAGGTAACCCGCAAGCTGAATACCGAGGGCATCAAGGACAGGCTGCTCGAAAGCTTCGATGACGAGGAATTCTGGAGCCAGACTGCGGCTAAATGCATAAGCTGCGGTATCTGCACCCTGCTCTGCCCCACCTGTTATTGTTTCGACATCAACGACGAGTTGGCCAAGGGTGAGGGGACGAGGTTCCGCAGCTGGGATAGCTGCGGCTTCTCCCTCTACACCAAGATGCCCATGGAAAATCCCAGGAGTGAGAAATGGCGGCGGGTCAGGCAGAAGGTATGCCATAAATACGAGTTCTACCCCATGGCCTTCGACGTCATCGCCTGTACGGGATGCGGGCGGTGCATCCGCCTCTGCCCGGTGAACTGGGATATCACCCAGGTTATTGAGAGCGTGCCGACCAAGACAGGGGTAAGAAAATGACGGTCAGCGATATCAGCCAGCGTTCCAAGTTCTTTGCCCAGGATAATGTCTATATGCCCCATATCGCCGTCATCGAAAAGATAATCGAGGAAACGCCGGGGGTGAGGACCTTTCACTTTAACTTCAAGGACAAGAAGCTGGCCAAGGAATTCCGCTTTGAGTCAGGACAGTTCGGACAGTACTCCGTCTTCGGCCTCGGCGAAGCTACTTTTTGCATTTCCTCCAGCCCCACCCGCCCCGACCACCTGGAATTCGCCGTCCAGCGGGTGGGCCGGGTGACCAACGCCCTGCACCGCCTGAGCGTCGGCACCGAGATTGGCTTTAGGGGACCCTACGGCAACAGCTTCCCCCTAGATAACTTAAAGGGCAAGAACCTGGTCTTCGTCGGCGGGGGCATCGGTCTAGCCCCGTTACGCTCGTTAATATGGAACGTCGTCGACAACCGTAATAAATATAATAAGGTAGATATTGTCTACGGCGCCCGCACACCCGCTGACCTCTGCTTCAGCTATGATTTGGAGGCGTGGGACAAGGACAAGACGATAAACATGGTCACCACCGTGGACAGGGGCGACGACGCCTGGAAGGGCAAAGTGGGCCTGGTACCCAATATACTGGAGCAGGTGGCGCCTTCAGCTAAAGATGCGGTGGCTATCGTCTGCGGGCCGCCGATTATGATACGCTTTACCTTCCCCGTGCTGGAAAAGCTGGGCTTCAAGCCAGCGCAGATGCTCACCACACTGGAGAAGCGGATGAAGTGTGGTATCGGCAAGTGCGGGCGGTGCAATATCGGCGATGTCTATGTCTGCCGCGACGGGCCTGTCTTCAGCTACGAGCAGATTAAGAATTTCGCGTCGAGCGAGTATTAG
>CAZRIU010000018.1:0-3476 GCA_964600245.1 uncultured Dehalococcoidales bacterium | reverse complement strand
TAGATGGTGTATATTCTTCCGGTCTTTTCTTTTTAAATCTTGTGGCGCGAGTATACCCCCTACTACCGGAGAGGTTTAAGTCTATGCCCTCCTTGCTAATCGGCGCTACTATTTCCCTAATCTTTCTAAATAGAAAATCTAGCCTTAATTTCATTTCTGCCTCCGCCCCCCGATTGTCTGCTCACCGTCCAACTTTTAGCACCACTAAAGCTTTTTGTCAATACTCCGATAACAAAAAAGGCGCTAGCGGCCAAACTAGCGCCTCCAGTTGCTATAAAGAAAGCCCTAAGCCAAAGCCCCTTCCATCTCAGCCACGATTTGCTCATTGGTGAAGTGCTCCAGGCTCACAGCATGGCTGAAGCAGGCGGCGACACAGGCGCCACAGGCCTTGCACAGAGCCTTGTTGACCCGACAGACCTCTTTTTCCTCATCAAACTCAATGGCGCTGTAGGGGCAGACCAGCTTACAGGCCTGGCAGCCGGAGCAGATGCTCTCATCAATCACCGCCGTGGCGGCCTCGACCTCCACCCTACCCCGGCTGATTATAGCCAGGGCTTCAGCTGCCGCCGCTGACGCCTGAGCCACAGTATCGGGTATATCCTTGGGCCCCTGGCAGCAGCCCGCCAGGAAGATGCCGTCGGTCATGGTCGATACCGGCTCTAACTTGGGGTGCTTCTCCAGGAAAAAGCCGTCACCGCTGCAGCTGATATTGAAGAGGCGGTTAATCGTCTCGGTGTCAGGTTGCGGCTCCAGGGCGCAGCTCAAAATCACCATGTCCACTGGCAGTCGCCGCTGCTTCCCCACCAGTGTATCCTCGAACTGGACGATGAGCTTGCCCTCTTCCTCGGGGGTCTCGGCGACATCGGTTATCTCGGCGGGGCGGCCGCGAATAAAGGTCGTGCCCTCCTCAAGTATGCGGTTGTAGAACTCCTCATAGCCCTTGCCGAAGCTCCTGATATCGATATAGAACTCGTAGACCTCGGCGTCGGTATGCTCCTTTATGAGGTGGGCGAACTTCATGGAGTGCATGCAGCAGACCCGTGAGCAGTACTCATGGTATTTCTCATCACGGCTGCCCACGCAGTGAATAATGGCGATGCTCTTCGGCGCCGAGCCGTCTTTGAGCACGATCTCGCCTTCGGTGGGACCTGCCGAATTGACCAGACGCTCGAACTCAAGGCTGGTGATGACATTGTCCAGCCGCTTGTAGCCGTAGGCATGGATGGGGGTGGGGTCGAAGAGCTTAAAGCCCGTAGCCAGGATTATGGAGCCGACCTCAACCTCGATTATCTCGTCTTCCTGCTCAAAGTCTATCGCCTTGGCTTCACAGAACTTCTCGCAGGCGCGGCACTTGCCACTCTGGAAATAGGCACAGTGCTCCTTATCAATGACCGGTTTGTTGGGCACCGCCTGGGGGAAGGGTGTATATATTGCCTTCCTCTTGCCAAGGCCCGCCTCAAACTCGCTGTCCACCTTCCAGGGGCACTTCTCCTGGCAGACGCCGCAACCAGTGCAAAGCTCTTCGTTAACGTAGCGTGCCTTTTTTCTTATTTTGACCTTGAAGTTGCCGATATAGCCTGAGACTTCTTCTATTTCGCTGTAGGCCAGCATCTTAATGAAAGGGTGGGAACCCACCTGCGTCATCTTGGGGGTCAGAATACAGGCCGAGCAGTCCAGCGTGGGAAAGGTCTTGTCCAGCTGCGCCATATGCCCGCCGATAGAGGGGGTCCTTTCCACCAGATAGACCTGATGCTCGGAATCGGCGATCTTCAAAGCTGCCTGTATGCCGGCGATGCCACCACCCACCACCAGTGTGTTAGGGTTGACCGGAACTTCTTTCGTCTCCAGAGGCTGGTGGTAGAACACCCGGCTCACCGCGGCGCTGACCAGCGCCTTAGCTTTCTCGGTAGCCGCTTGATTGTCTTCGGTCACCCAGGAAGCCTGCTCGCGTATATTGGCCATCTCGAAGAGATAGGGATTCACTCCCGCTTCCTGGCAGGCGCGGCGGAAGGTCGGCTCGTGCATGGTCGGCGAGCAGGAAGCCACCACCACCCGGTTAAGACCTAGATCTTTAATGTCCTTCTTGATAAGCTCCTGCCCGGGGTCGGAGCACATAAACTTGTAGTCGCGGGCAACCACCACCCCTTCCAAACCTTGAGCGAATTGGGCTACTGCCTCGGTATCAACCGTACCCGCGATGTTGCTGCCGCAGTGACAGATATAAACGCCGATTCTAGGTTCCATCTTAACCTCCGTCTTGCCACTAAATACTATCACAAACACGCCTGCACCAACAAGGCGAAATACCCTCTTATGGCGGCCAGAAACACGCGGGGAAATCCCCCTACAATGTGGGGTGGGGCATCGTATCCCAGAAGGAATTCTAGAGGGAGAATCTCCTCTAAGGGTGGGTAGGGCGGGAAAACCAGACGTACGCTAACAGAGTGGGGATAACAATTTGTCCCCACCACCCCCGCCGTGCTAAACTTCAGGATTAGAAAGGCAATATTTTATGAAAATACTGGCCACTAACGACGACGGCATATTCGCCGATGGGCTGAAGGCGCTGGTCAGCGAGCTGAAGAGCATCGCCGACGTCATCGTGGTTGCACCCGATAGAGAACTGCACGGCATGGGTGCCGCCGTAAGCCTGCACGAGCCGGTGAGGGTAAGGGAGGTGGCACCGCTGATAGAAGGGGTAGAGAGCTACGCCGTCGAGGGCACGCCCGCCGACTGCGTCATCCTGGCTCTGGGCAAGCTGGCTAAGGACAAGGTAGACCTGGTCGTTTCGGGGGTGAACCGTGGCTTAAATCTGGGTGATGATGTCATCATTTCGGGGACGGTGGGGGCGGCTCTCCAGGGCTACGTGCACGGCCTTCCCTCTATCGCCGTCTCAACCCCGCCGAGCGACACTCCCTACTTTGAGGAGGCGGCTAAATTCGCCGCCTTAGTCGTAAGAAGGTTTGAGTCAGGGAGCATAAAAACCAATGCCTGCCTTAACGTAAACCTGCCTAACCTGCCGCGCCAAAAAATCAAGGGGGTAAAGCTAACCTACCTAGCCAGCCGCAACCACACCGACACCGTCGAGGAAAGATACGCGGGCAAGCGTCGCTACTACTGGTTTGTCCGTCAGCGAGTGAACAAACCCACCGACGAGAAAACAGATAGCTGGGCCATAGAGAAGGGTAACATCTCAATCTCGCCGCTAGTGGTCACCCCGGCCAACAAGAGCCACAAAGCCATCACCGACAGCCTCTGCTCCGAGCTCTTTGAGGAGTTCAAGCGGCTATAAGACTTCAGGTTCGGCCGAAGTCCTTTTTCAGCTGACTGTAGCTGAGGTGAATCATGGTCGGGCGTCCGTGAGGGCAGGTGTGGGGGGTGGCGGCCTGCTCCAGTTGCCGAACCAGCTCCCGCATCTCAGAATCGCTTAACGCCTGCCCAGCCCTTACCGCTCCGTGGCAGGCCATGGTGCTGGT
>CAZRIU010000017.1:0-14693 GCA_964600245.1 uncultured Dehalococcoidales bacterium | reverse complement strand
TTGCTTGCGAGGAAGAAGTTGACGACAACGGCGACGTTAACGGTAACGGACCACCCCCGGTCACCAAAGATAGCATTCTTATCGGCGCGTCCAGGCCCATAACTGGTCCAGGCGCTCCCATAGGAGACGCGGCATTGGGGCCGATTATGCTGGTGTGGGAGGAAAAGGTTAATGCCGACGGTGGCATCTACGTTGACGAATATGGCAAGAACTTGCCCGTAGAGTACCTCATATATGATGATGGCAGTGATGTGGGCGTCATGGTGAGGAATACAGAAAAACTGATATTGGACGACGAGATTGACATCCTGTTCTCCGCCTGTGGCACAGCTTTCATTTCGGCTCAGGCCCCCGTAGCCAATAAGTACGGGATGGTACTGATCACATGCGAGGGCGGCGCCACCATTATGAGGGAAGCGCTTCCAGGCCTACCCTACGTGTTTATCTCCCTGCCTTTCTCGGACCACTACCAGCTGCCGGTTTTCGCTGACATGTGTGCTGCCGCTGGAGCCGAGACGGCCTATATGATCACCATTGCCGACCTCCACGGCGTGGAGTATGGCGGCGTGGCGGCTATGGAATTCGACAGGGTAGGAATTGAAGTACTGGCCAACAAAAGCGTTCCCATAACCTATACGGACTTCTCGCTCTTGGTTAAGGACGCCAAGGCGGCTGACCCCGACGTATTTTGCGTTTTTGCCTATCCTCCTATAGTCATCCCGGTTACCGGTGAGATGATGGCACTTGACTTTAACCCGCCCGCCGTTATCATGGGCCCTGGAGCCAATTTCGGCTTCTATGGAGCCACATTTGGCCCTCCGACGTTAGAGGGGGTATCCTGTTTTGCCGCGGCTAACAGCAAGACGGGCCCCGAATTTGAAAGACATTATAGTGAGCTCGAGGCTATGGTTGGCTGGCCAAACCTGGATTGGTGGGGAACTATATACTACGAACCTATGTGTGACATCTGGGAGCAGTCCATCGAGGCGACCGGAACCCTTGACCAAGATACGATAAGAGATTACGTAGCCACGACCGTCTTCGACACCCTTCTGGGAGATACCTACTTCGAGATAGTGGGTGGCGGCGGCGGACTTATGGCCAAGGAAACCCATCCCGGTGAGATTGGTCAGTGGCAGGGTGGAATAGTAGAAATCGTGGGCGGCGGTGACTGGCCGGGCGTAGTAATCACGTCAGAGTGGATCTATCCCAAGCCACCTTGGCCAGCACCACCAGAATAGAATAGACATTTTAGAGTTTAAGAGTTTAGAAGTTTAGCGAAATAGGGAGCAGGCTGTCTAAAGGGGTGTAAAGATAACACCTGAGAGGGCGGTTATTCCGCCCCAGGACTTTTCCTGTGTATTTTAGGCAGCCTGCGCCCATGATTACCAAAGCTAGAAAGTTATTTACATGCCTGAAAGCATTGTAACCATCCTGGATATAGTGATTGGCGGTTTGCTGCTGGGTGGTATATATGCCCTGATTGCCATGGGCATGAGCCTGCAGTACGGCGTGGCCCGGGTGCTGAACATCGCTCATGGCGAATTCATAATGATTGGGGCTTTTGTCACCTTCACCCTTTACACCGTAGTGGGCATCAACCCGCTTCTTTGTCTGGCCATTGTTGGTCCTATTATATTCATAATCGGTTTTCTACTTCATCGGACTCTATTCTACCAACTTAGCCTCAAGGCGCCGAACCCGGATGCCTTTGCGGCTAGTTCTATATTGGCTTCTTTTGGCCTCCTCTTCATCATTCAAAATATAGCTTTGATGGGGTGGGGCGCCGACTTTAGGGCGTATTCTTATTTAAACTTCGGGGTCGATATTTGGGGAGCGATATTTAGTGCCAACAAGCTGGTAATCCTCGGCTTTGCGGTAGGCATAGGTGTGGCCTTCTACCTATTTTTAGCCCGTTCCCGCATTGGAAAAGCCATTCGGTCAGCAGCTCAAGACGCATCAACGGCCAGCCTCATGGGGGTAAACATCAACCGAGTGCTGGCTATATGCTTTGGCTTAGGTGCTTTAATGGCCGGTATTGCCGGCGTACTTATAAGCATGCGGGTTCCCCTCAATCCAGCTATGGGTATGCAATATACCTTTATCGCCATCATCATTATCGTCTTGGGCGGGCTGGGCAGTATCCCGGGCAGTTTTATCGGGGGTTTTATGCTGGGTATTATAGGCGAAGTGGTAACCCATTTTGAACCGGCCTTATCACTGGCTGCCTATTATTTCATCTTCATGCTCCTGCTAGTGGTAAGACCGAAAGGTATTTTTGGGAAGTAGATATATGGATATTTCCAGATATAAATCCAAAAGCATATTTATACCGGGGTTAATTGGTCTCGTCTTATTAATCCTGCTAGCCACTTTACCTCTCTATATCACCGGTTATACTGTCGTACTGATAACCACCATCTTGATGTATGGCATCCTTACGGTGAGCTGGGTCCTCTTTTCCGGTCCTAGCGGCTACCTCTCGCTGGCGACAGCTGCCTTCTTCGGGGTCGGTATCTATGTTGGGGCCATATTATTGCCGAACACGGGGCAGTTACTACCTGTGTGGGTGGTAGTCGTCCTTGGTGGTCTTGCCAGCGGCATAATCGCCCTTGGCGTTGGCGCTCTGACTTTAAGGCTGAGGGGGATATATTTTGCTATCTTCACTTTCGGACTCGTCATACTCATCCTGGAGCTTCTCAACTGGTGGGAGCATACTGTATCCCATATACGTGGTCGATTCGTCATGTCGTTGGATAACGATGTTATGTTTTGGGCCATGCTGGCTGTTTTTGTGGCCACGATGCTTACCTTCTTCTTTTTCCGACGCTCTAAGTTTGGCTTGGCCTTGCAGGGTATTGGTCAGAATGAAGAAGCGGCGGCTCATAGCGGCGTTAATGTCACCATGGTGAAGGTTCTCACCTTTGCCCTCAGCGCCTTCTTTGCGGGGGCAGCTGGGGTGGTCTGGTCCACAAGATTGATATATATCGACCCATATGTCGCCTTTAGTGTACTCTACTCCTTTCTGCCCGTCTTGATGGCTATCTTCGGTGGCATGGGACAAATTTATGGCCCGGTAATAGGCGCGGCCATTTTTGCCTACCTGCAAGAAACGCTACAAACCAAGTTCCCCGAAGTATATATGCTCATCTTCGGCTTGGTCTTAATAGGTACTGTGTTATTCATGCGCGATGGACTGGTAGGGGTGATTCAGTTAGCGATACGAAAGTTGAGGAGAGGAGGTTCGATGGTGCAAAATGCAGATACTTGAAGGTAATAAGGTTTCCAAGTACTTTGGCGGGCTGGCTGCAGTGTCACAGGTGGACTTTCATGTTGATAAAGGTGAGGTCTTTGGCCTGATTGGGCCTAACGGGGCGGGTAAGACAACGCTATTTAACCTGATATCGGGGGCTTTTGTGCCTAAGTCGGGAGTAATAAAATTTAGGGGCAAAAAAATAAGCGGTTTGAGACCACATAGAATATGCCGGATGGGTATGGCCCGAACTTTTCAAGAAGTTAGGATTTTCCCCGCTGTGCCGGCTATACAGAATGTGATGTTGGGCGCGCTTTTCGGGAAGCAGAAGGGTGTGTCAACGGCGGAGGCAGCTAAGGAGGCTGAGGAGTTGTTGGACTTCGTCGGTTTTTCTGTGCCTAAGACTATCCCGGCCGGGGGTTTGACCCTGGCTAACCAGAAGCGGGTTGAGGTAGCCCGAGCTTTAGCTACTGAGGCAGATATGTTGTTGCTTGATGAGCTGATGGCGGGGTTAACACCCACCGAGACTGCCGAAGCTATGGAGCTGGTGACTCGGATTCGGGATAGAGGGATTACCGTTTTTATGATTGAGCATGTTATGAAGGCGATTATGGGCGTTTGCGACCGAATTATGGTTCTTCATCACGGTGAGAAGATTGCCGACGGAACGCCCAAGGAGATTGCTGCCAGCAAGAAGGTTATTGAGGTATACTTGGGGGAGTAGTGTTATGCTGAAAATTAACAAGCTAAATATCTTTTACGGCAAGGTCCAGGTCTTGTGGGATATTTCTATGACAATCGAGGAGACCGAGATAGTGGCCCTGGTCGGAGCTAATGGCGCTGGTAAGACTACGCTGCTTAAGGCTATATCGGGTTTGCTACAACCGGCTTCGGGTACTATCGAGTTTGCTGGCCAGAGAATAGATGGCTTACCGCCTCACAAAATCGTGGAAATGGGTCTTTCGCATATACCTGAGGGGAGAAGGCTTTTTACCGATATGTCGGTACATGAGAACCTGGAGATGGGGGCTTATAGCTCCAGGTCTTGGAAGAGCCGGCATGAGACGTTTGAGCGGGTATACGAGTCTTTCCCCATCTTGAAGGAGAGAGCGGGGCAACTGGCCAGGACTTTGAGCGGCGGCGAGCAGCAGATGCTGGCGATGGGGAGGGGTCTGATGCCCAAGCCGAAGCTTTGCATGTTTGATGAGCCGTCGTTTGGTCTGGCACCTATGGTGATGAACGAGGTTTTCGATGTTATCAAGGCCCTGCGCGAGCAGGGGATTACCATACTGCTTATCGAGCAGAATGTTCCACGCACCTTGGAGATAGCTGACCGGGCCTATGTGCTTGAGAACGGGCGTATTGTCCTTGAGGGAGACTGTCAACAACTCCTCAAGGAGGAGATGGTCAAGAAAGCCTATCTTGGGCTTTAAGCCCGATTTTAAATATGCGGCGTTGTGAGGGGGCTGTTATCTTTTGGAGTTGGTTATATCCGGTCCAACCTCGAGTTGGGTCGTAAGAAAGGCGGATATATTAACTGAGGTTCGTTAGATGCCCTGAGCTAGTCCAGCCAGGGCACATAACTTCTCCGAGCAGCTGGATTGCGGGAGGTGAAGATAGGGTTGAAATATTAAGGCTGTTTGACGGAAGAGCCAAATAAGTCTTTTAAGGAGGTAAAGAGAAAATGGCTGGAGATCTGGTTAACCTATTGGCTGATTTGAAGGAACAAGAGGCTCTTAAGGTTGTTAAGGATAGGTTGGGGAAAGGGGAGGATGCCTTTAAGATCCTGGACGATGCCCGCAAGGGTCTGGAAGTCGTGGGTAAGCGTTTTGCCGAGAGCCGGTATTTTATCCCCGACCTGGTCTACTCCGGGGAAATATTGAAGGCGGTAAACGAGCTGGTTAAGCCCAAGCTGACCAAGGCCGCGGATACCAAGAAGCTGGGTAAGGTTGTTTTCGGCACCGTTGCCGGCGACATACACGATATCGGCAAGGACATCGTCGTCTTTATGCTCGATGTTAACGGCTTTGAGGTATACGACCTGGGCGTTGATGTACCGGTGCAGAAGTTCGTTGACAAGATTAAGGAAACAGGGGCTCCTGTTGTCGGCTTGAGCGGCTTTCTTACCCTGGCTTTCGATTCCATGAAGCAGACTATAGAAGCTATAAAGAGCGCTGGTTTGAGAGATAAGGTTAAGATTATGATCGGTGGTGGTCAGATTACCGAGGAGGTAAAAAAGTATACCGGCGCTGACGCTTACGGTAAGGATGCCATGGCGGGCGTATCCCTGGCCCAGAAATGGATAGGCGCTGGTTAATAATCCTCTAGGAGAAGGTCAGGAGGTAATAAAAATGGCAAAGAAATGGGAAGAGATGTCCCCCGAGGAAAAGCAGGAAGCGCAGTTTCAAATGTGGCTTTCGCCGAAGGACCCCGAGGGTAATGACCTTAAATTCCAGAGTCCCCAGGCCGAGAAGGCATATAAAGAGAGGGCAACAAGGTTCAAGGATGCCATTCAAATGAAGAAAAAGCCGGACAGGGTGCCAGTCTTTACCACTTATGGCTTTTTCCCCGCTCTTTATGCCGGGTTTACCCCTCAGGAAGTGATGTATGACTACGAAAAATGCACCACGGCCTGGAAAAAATACGTGCTGGACTTTCAGCCGGACGGGCATATTGGCGCGGTTGTGCCTGGCCCGGGAAAGCTCTTTGAGATTCTTGACTACAAGTTATATTCCTGGCCCGGCCATGGGGTTGCCCCTGAGCAGTCGTACCAGTGCAACGAAGGCGAATACATGATGGCGGATGAATATGATGCCTTAATTGAGGACCCGTCCAATTTCTATAGTAATGTCTACTTGCCGCGCATATACGGCGCGCTACAGGCCTTCACCGCCCCTAGTCTCACCAACGTACTCGAGATGTATGGATCTGGCTTAAATTTTATACCCTTTGGTCTGCCTCCAGTTCAGGCTGCTTATAAGGCCCTTTTTGACGCTGGCGCTGAAGCCCTGAAGTGGGTAGGAGCTATTGGTGCTCACGGTGCTGAAATGACAACCCTCGGCTTTCCCACCTTCTGGGATGGCCCGGCCAAAGCACCGTTTGACATGATTGGCGACACCCTCAGGGGAACTAGAGGGATAATGACGGATATGTACCGCCAGCCGGATAAGCTCATCCAAGCTATGGAGGTGATGACGCCGTTGGTGATTAAGATGGGGATAGGCAGCGTCAAGATGTCTGGGGTCCCCATCCCGGCTGTGGTTATGCACAAAGGCGCCGATGGTTTCCTCTCCGATGAGCAGTATAAGAAGTTCTACTGGCCCACCTTTAGAAAGGTCCTCATAGGCTTAATCAATGAGGGAACCGTACCGTTTCTTTTTGCTGAGGGGGGCTATAACACGCGTCTGGAAATTATCCGGGATTTACCTAAAGGCAAGGTTATATTGTGGTTAGACCAGACAGATATATTTAAAGCCAAGAAAATGCTCGGCGACCACTTCTGCATCGGCGGCAACGTACCCCCCGATTTATTAGCCGTGGGCACACCCCAGCAAGTGAAAGACTACGTCAAGAAACTCATCGATACCTGCGCCGAAGGCGGTGGTTATATACTGGGCAATGGTACGGTAATTGAGCAGGCAAAGCCGGAAAATCTCCACGCAATGATTGATACCACCAAGGAATACGGCGTATACAAATAGAGCGAAAGTGATTAAGAATGGCACCCCGGGGCGAAGCCTTTTGTCTCGGGGCTGCTTTTTTGGTAGGCTTTAGCTAAGGGTAAGACCACGAGGGAGAAGAAGATGCCAGTAATCCGCGATATTCCCCTGAGATTAGACTATAGCGATGAAGTGCTACGCCGTCAGGGGTTGGGGAAAGGTTCCAAGGTCAGGCCGGAGATAAAAAAGGTAATTACCGAGCTGCTGGCTGAGGTCGATAAGGGAGGCATCTTGGAGCCGGCGGTCGCTTACGAATACTACCCCATAACCGCTATGGACTCCGAGCGGATATCGCTGGAGGGTGGTAGGGCGATTGAGGGGCCCTTACTACCCGCGATCTTCCCTGAGGCCAAGGAGCTTATCGTCCTCATCGCCACCATCGGTCCCAAGTTGGAAAAGCAGGTGACCGAATACACTAAGAGTGGTGGGGCTCTGCGCGGGATGGTCCTGGACGGCATTGGCACCGCCGCTGTGGATAGGCTGATTCCCGAAGCCCTGAAGCTTATCGCCGCTGAGGTTGCCTCGAGGGGCTATGAGATAAGCAGCCCGGTTAACCCCGGCATGCCCGGTTTCTCGATGACCGAGCAGTGGAATCTGCTGGAGCTGGCGCCAGCCAAGGAAATCGGCGTGAGTCTGTCTTCTTCCGGAGTACTGGTCCCCCGTAAGTCGACCTCTATGGTTATCGGCATCGGCCCCAAGATGACCCGATGGACACAGGCCGAGGTCTGCGGGCGCTGCAGCCTTAGGGAGACCTGTCCCTATAAGGCGATACCCTGATACTGCTAAAGGGGAATTGGTCGCGGGACTACTTTATTTCCAGACGGCTTGATGTAGCTGATTCGATAAGCGTGCAGAAGAGCTCTACCAGCTCGGGGTCGAACTGGGTTCCGGCACAGCGCCTTAGCTCTTCGAGAGCACTCTGGGATGATAACTGCTCGCGGTAGGGGCGTGGGGAGGTCATGGCGTCGTAGGCATCGGCTATGGCCAGTATTCTGCCTTCCAAGGGTATACTATCACCTTTTAGACCGGAGGGGTAGCCCTTGCCATCGTAGTGCTCGTGGTGGTGAAGTATGGCGGGGAGGCAGTTGACTAGGTCAATAATATGCCTGAGTATCTCTACGCCGAGCTTAGGGTGGATTCTCACCGGTTCCCATTCTTCATCGGTGAGGGGGCCTTCCTTGCTGAGTATGGAATCGGGGATGCCGACCTTGCCGATATCGTGGAGCAGGCTGGCGGCGCGAATGGTGGCGATCCTGTCCTGGGGCATGTCGAGCGCCTCAGCTATGGCTACCGAATAGTCGCTGACCTTCCGGGAGTGACCGTAGGTGTAGTGGTCTTTGGCATCAACCGTAGCCGCCAGGGCGTAGATGATGCTTAAAGCTCTCGGTCTTGCCTCGAGCTCGGTGCTGATTTTGGGTAATTCCGGCTTGTCCAGGTCTGAGGATAGGCAGGTCCGGTTTCTGCCCGCCTGTTTCGCCCGATAGAGAGCGGCATCGGCGCGGGCAATTATTTCTTCTTTCATCACGCCGTCGGTGGGCCAGCTGGCGATGCCTAAGCTGACCGTTATGGGCATGGTGCGGGAGCTTGTTTTCGACTCTATCGTTTTGCGTATACGCTCGGCTACCTTGGCCGCGGCGTCTATCCGCGTCTCGGGCAGGATGATGGCGAATTCCTCACCGCCGTAGCGGAAGGCGAGGTCGATGTTTCGGACGGAGCTCTCAATATACCTGCCGATTTTGCGCAGCACCTCATCCCCGGCCAGGTGCCCGTAGATATCGTTGTAAGCCTTGAAGAGGTCTATATCCAGCATTATCAGGGAGAACATGCTGCCGAAGCGGGAACCGCGGGCGATTTCCTGTTCCAGGCGTTCGTGGAAATGGCGGTGATTATAGAGGCTGGTCAGCCCGTCGGTGTTAGCCCTTATCGTTGCCTGGGCATAGAGGCGGGCGTTTTCAATGAGGATGCTGGCCTGGCTGGCGACACCGACTACCAGCTCTATATCCTCGTGTGAGTAGATGTTTCCCGGCTGTTTTTTACCCAGGGCCAGGATGCCGATAAGCCTGCCTTCACTCTTAATCGGGCACATAATTTCCATGTCAGCCAGCTTTTCCTTCTCTGTCTGCCACAACCCTTTGAGTTGGGGGTGGTTATCCATCTGCCTTAGGTCTATGGGGCTGGCTTCTTTCTCCATGAGGGCGACTATCGGGCTATCAACGTTAAGCCTGAGTCCGTCGTTTGAATCCTCTTCTACTTTGGGGTAGGTGAACTGAGTGGTAAAGTCACCGCTGTTAATGTCTTCAAAGAGCAATTTGGCGTGCTCGATATTTAGAGCCTTGGTTACGGCGGGGAGCATTTCACTGGCCAGTTCGTCCAGGTTGATGATATTGCCCATCTTCTTTCTGAAGGTGAGCAGTGCCCGGCGATGGCGGTAGGTTCCCCCATAGAAGATGCGGTCTATCAGTTCTTGGATGTAATGCCTTAAAGGGCCGGCCAGCAGCACCACTATAAGGGCGAGAGTGGAGGCAAGTATTATAACCAGGTAAATCGGTTGGTCGGAGAGGAACCTTTGTGACACAAATATGGCCAAGCCGTAAACGCCGACCAGGCAGACTATTACCAGCAAATAGGACAGCCCTCTCCGCGCCACCAGCCTGATGTTGAGTAGCTGGTATCTCTGGATGGCGTAGGCGATGATCAAGGCGTTAGCCAGGTTACCGATGTGGTCGGTGGGTAAGCCCGCCAGGGCTGGGGTGAGGGGTGTGATGTAGCCGATCATCACGTTTGCGCTCCAGCCGGCTATTAAGTACATGGTTCTGTTGCGGTCGGTGGGGTCGGCTGAGCTGCGGTACCTCTTGGCCAGCATAAATAGGGCCATGACTAGGAAGGGCAGGAGAATACACATTAGAATGTAGGCCCAGGGCCCGATGTCGTGATGGAGGAAGCCATCGACCATGTGGGCGCTCTTGACGATGTTACCGCTGAGACCAAGTCCCAGCACCGCCAGCACCAGCCCGTAGCCGAGGTATAAACCTATACCGCCTGACTTGTTGTTGTAAGCCCTGACGAAATGATAGTAACAGACCGCCACCGCGGGTATGGCCGCGATGACCATTACGTTCCAGAAGATTAGGGGTTGGGAGATTGAGGTCTGGACGGCGGTGTCGGAGGTCCGGGTGAGCATGAAAGAGGAGAAGCTCCAGATAGCGGAGACGGCGAGGAATATAGCAAATACCCTATCTACCCATCTTTTGGCCTGTTGCAGGACCAGCACCACCAGGACAGCAAAGGTCAGAGCACTGATGAGCGGTATTATAGCCCATACGTTCATTAGTTAAATATCCCCTCCAGTACTTTACGTAGCCAATTTAAACTAAAAGAAACCACCGTGCCTAGTTAGTATAGTCAATTATAGTCATTATGTCTTACGGCTATAGCGTTGTCAATAGGAATATGGTAGCCCCACCCCTGTATTTTACATAAAGTACTAGCTAGGGAAAAACATGGCATCCTCTTTAAATGGCCAAGTCCCCCTCTGGGGGGAGGGGGACCTGGAATGTGCTGACTTAATAGCCTTTCTACTTGCTGCGGATAGTCTCCAGCGGGCTTGGCTTGCTGACTACCTCCTCGCGGGCGCCGCTAAGCAGGCTATCTATCATGCTATCTGAGGGGTTGATGTGGGGTATCTGCACCTGGCTACCCTTGGCACCGGCCTTCTTTCTCGCCTGTTCGTAACTACGGAAGGCGTTTTCGGGCACGAGGGTGACCTTGAGCGGTTTCAGCTTAATGAAGTCCTCCATCTCGGCGTAGGGAGTATGCAACTTTTTGAGTTGCTCGTGCACCGCTGTGGCTACCTGCTTGCCGGTGAGATGGCCGTTTTCACTCAGTTCCAGGTAGATGTGCAGCATCGGCTTTTCCTTGACTTCCTTGCGCGCCGTCCAGCCTTTGTAGTTTATCCCGGTGTTCTCGATAGCTTGCCAGATGGTTTTCTCGGACAGGCGGGTAAATCCCGCGATGTCAATCATATCATCCACGCGAGAGATGAACGACATCTGGGGAATGTCTATATCGAGCTTTTCGTTGCGCAACGAGTGTATTCTAATCAGGTGTCCCAGCCTGTACCTGATGAAGGGGCCGCCGTGGAAGTTGGTGATAACCAGCTCGTAATTACCGGTTTTGACCTCATCGAGCAGGATGGGATGTGGCTGGTAGAGGGAGTCTTCCATCGACCTGAGGCATTCTTCCTCGGGGATGAACTCTAAGAGGTTGAGATTGGGGACGAAGGTCATACCCCGGTGGTCCCAGGTCTGGGTGGCTATCATCACGGCTTCGGTGCAGCCGTGGAAGTCCAGGGGATACCGGCCCCACATTTCCTTTATCTTTTCCTTATATACCTCACCGTCGATACCGAAGGTGATTAGCCCTTTGAGCTTCCATATATCCCTGGGCAGCATGGTGCGGCGGGCCAGCTTGCTCTTAATCAGCCCTTTGCCCAGCCGGAACAGGGACCCAGGTTTGGAGAGGAGGGGTTTGAGGTTGGTTTTACCGCTGCTCTGGCTGAAGCGGTCGCCGATGGCTATGGTCAGGCTGGACAGAGCAAAGCACAGGTCCATGCCCTCGGTTACCGCCAGCTCGAAGCCTTTTTTCATCCTGTCCTCGAAGGACATCTCTTCCGCCTCGTCTATGGGTGGCAGGAAGTTGAACAGCTCGTGGGGAAAGGCGCGGGTCATCGAACCGGTGGCGTAGGGAGGCGGCGCCATGCCGTAGAAAATCGTGTCGTGTTCCTTTAAGGTAATTTCCTTTCTCTGTGTGCCGCTGGCGAAGAACAACAGGGCGAATAAGAGGGGCTGTATCTCCTCAAGCTGGCGGGCCGTTACCGGCGCCCACATGTAGGGGTATTCCCCCGACTTGCCCGAGGTGTATTGCCACAGGATTGGTTTTCTGGGCAGGACGTCCATCCTCCGCTTTAACAGGTAAGGGGCGTAGTCGGCGTAGGTGGTCAGCGGCACCTGTTCCCGGAATTCGTCCAGGGTGCTGGGAGTGGCGCCATCCATGATTACTCTGCCCAGCTCGCACTTTTTGAGCAGTTCCAGCTGCTCCAGGAGTAGTCGCCGCTGAATCCTCATGAATTCCTCAAGACTCAGGTCAATAAACCCGCAGCACCTCTGCCAGAGGTCGTCAAATCTGCCTTGCTTGAATAGTTCCGACTCATTAGCCATTTCTTTTCCTCCTTTAGGGATTTTTAGCTTCCGGTCTGTTTTAACGAATTTATGAAGGCGTTGATGCTCCGCCGATTGGGGATGAACATCGGAGTTTCCCGCCTGTAGTTGTCGTAGTCGGCAAACATCCTGCCCAAGAAGAACCTGTCCTGAATAGCTATCAGACCGATATCGAGTGAGACCCATATCGGGGCGGCGATGAACATGAGGCTCGACCTGGAGACCAGGATTAGAGACAGCAGGAGCAGGATGAGCCAGTGCACCCAGGGGTGGCGGACAAGGGCATAGAGGCCGCTTTTTATCAGCTTGTCCCCGACGCCGGTGGCGACATAGGTCTTGCCGAAGGGGAGGTTGATACAGAGGGAGTAAATTAGCATAAAGAGGGAGATGGGCAGCAGGCCCCAGCCCAGCCAGGTCGTCCAGGCGGCTAGTGCCAGCTTATCCGGGGACAGGCACAGCATTATAGTGGAGAAGACCACCAAGCCGTTGCCGGCTAGCCAGGTGAGGGGTTTTACCCTTGGTATCCTTTTTATAGAGACGATGTCGAGGAGGTGGATTACCAGGAAGCCAAGGCCGCCTAGAACTATATAAATCATTCCTACGCTTTCCTCTGCCATTATTCCGATTTCGTCAGATGACGAATTAATTACTCCGACTATGGCAGATTATGCCCGCGAAGGGAAGGTATAATGTTCTAGTACAGTGTTCTACACCTGTGGGGCGATAAAAAAAGCCCCCTTCTCTAGGTGAGAAGGGGTTAAAAACTGAGGGGAAAGATTTAAACCGGTCAGGCTATTTCCATTTAATCTTGGCTTCTTTGCTTTCGCCTTCAGAGTTCAGGTTGTTTTCCAGCTCTTCCAGCTTGCTGGTCAGCTCTTCGAATTCCTCTTTCGGCGAGTGTTTGCCCAGCTCGAGCCCGTAGCTGACAAAGAAGTCGAGGCAGCTTTTAAGCAGGACTTTTATATCCTGCTCGAAGGCTTGAATCTCTTCCCGAGTGGCGTAGTGTTGTTTCTTGGCTGCTTCTTTTAGCTGACTGTCAATGAGGGTAAGTATTTCTTCCCGGCTGGCCGCCGGTTTCTCGGTGCCTTCGGCTTTGAGTTGGTTTTCAATAAGGAAGTTGATGAATTCAGCTTGGCTCAGGTCGCCGCGGTTCTCTTCAATCCTCTTGATGATATCCGTGGGCAGTATCAGCATTCGTTTCTCAGCCATATTCTTTCCCTCGGGTTATTCCGCTTCGTTTAGCTCTAGTATCTCCAGGATGCCCTCTATACTGCGTAGCAGCCTGAGGCCCTTTCTGGTCACTCTGTAGGTCACCACGGGGTTGCCCACCGTCACCTTGGTGATAAGCCCCAGTTGCAGCATAAAAGTGAGGTATTTTTGTAGCTGGCGGTAGCTCATGTTGGCGCTGTACATTATCTCGGTCTTGCCAGCTTCACCGAGCCTTAACATATCGGCTATAACTTCAAAACTTGATCTTCGGCGTTCAAACTTCATTAGTGCCTACCATTTAGTACTATTGGGCTATATCCTATCCTACGTCAGGGGCAGTTGTCAAGGGGGTAGCCATAATCTAGTGCCTATAATAGCCCCTGGTACCAGCTTAAGATACTATTTCCCCAGAGCAGGGTGACTATGGTGGCTATAGCCAGGAAGGGGCCGAAGGGGATAGCCTCCTTGCGCCTCTTTATCTTGAATGCCAGCAGCAGCACCGCCACCACCCCGCCCAGGATCACCCCGATGAGCAGGGCGATAAAGACGAGGGGGAAGCCGGTGACCAGGCCGATGAGAGCCGCCAGCTTAACATCACCCCAGCCCATCCCACCTCTGGAGACGATAACTATGAGCAAAAAGAGCGCCAGCCCGATGCCCCCGCCGATAGCTGCCCTTCCGATGAAGGGGACTATCTCAATATCGGGGAGGAGGATGCTGAAGATAACGCTTATGAGAATGGCCGCGCCTATGGCCGGCAGGACTATCTTGTTGAGGATAAGCCCTTTCTCCCAGTCGATAACCATGAGCACCATAAAAATACAGATATAGAAGAGGGCGATAGCCAGCTCGATGCTTACCCCGTACCGCCAGCAGGCTAAACCGAAGAGGACGGCGGTGCCCAGTTCCACCCAGAGTATGCGCCGAGGGATAGCCGCCCCGCAGTAGCGGCAGCGGCCGCGCAGCCAGAGGTAGCTGAAGATGGGGATGAGGTCTTTGGCCGCCAGGCGGCGTTTACAGGCTTCGCAGTGGGAGGGGGGATAAACGAGCGACTGGTGGGCGGGGAGACGGTCGATACAGACGTTGAGGAAGCTGGCGATAATCATGCCGAGGAGGAAGAAGATAATAATAAGGATAGCTTCCATTAACCTCTATTTTGTCTGCTTCTAACCATAAAGTCAATGATTATTTTGGCTTTCTAGTTAATTAGTGTTGTTTGCCTTCGATAACAAAGCCTATGACATCGGCATTCTGGATAAGGTCTTTATCGCCGTCCCCGCGCTGGCTAAAGAAGCC
>CAZRIU010000016.1:0-15106 GCA_964600245.1 uncultured Dehalococcoidales bacterium | reverse complement strand
CTAGTGCGGGCGCCTGCTAAGCGCTTACCCTGGGAAACTGGGGTCGAGGGTTCGAATCCCTCCCCCTCCGCCACCGATAAAAATATGAGCAATGTTGACGACTATATTAACCAGCAGGGGTCGCCACAAAAAGAAATCTGCCAAAGCTTAAGAAGCCTTATCCTCAAGACTCTTCCTGGGGTCAAAGAAGAAATGAGGTGGGGCGTTCCCGTCTTCGCCGGGGGTAAGTTTTATATCGGGTCCCTCAAAGACCACGTTAACCTGGGGTTTTCCATCAAAGGGTTAACCAAAGAAGAGATAGCCCTTTTCGAGGGCAGTGGTAAAATGATGAGGCATATCAAGGTCTACGCCGTGGAAAATATAGACGAGAAGAGAATAGCCGGGCTGTTAAAACTGGTGGATAAAAAAGCCAAGTGCTGAAAAGAACCTCGTCCTACGACTGATATGTCCCCGGAATTAGTAGAGCGGAGCTATGGCTAAATATCATATCTGGACCATCGGCTGCCAGATGAACAAGGCCGAGTCGGAACGGCTGGGCAGCTATTTCGAGAAGCTGGGCTACCAAGCCAGCGCCAGCGCCAATGAAGCCGAGCTGGTGGTGCTCAACAGCTGCGTGGTGCGCCAGAGCGCCGAGGACCGCGTGGTCAACAAGCTCGATAACCTCAGGGCGCTAAAGAGAGTGCGCCCCGATATGACGCTGGCTGTCACCGGCTGCCTAGTCAACGCCGACACCGCCAGTCTCGAAAAGCGCTTTCCCCACGTCGATTACTTCTTCAGGCCCGGGGAATACCCCCCCTGGCGGGAAAGCCCCAAAGAGCCCACCCTCCCCGAAAAACCGAATGTCGCCGCCTACGTGCCCATTATCCAGGGGTGCGATAACTTCTGCACCTATTGCATCGTCCCCTACCGTCGGGGAAGAGAGACGAGCCGAACGGTAGCCGAAATCGTAAACGAGGTGAGGGAGCTGGTGGGGCGGGGGGCCAAAGAAGTAACCCTGCTGGGGCAGAACGTGGACTCCTACGGGCACGACCTGCCCGGCAGGCCAGACCTGGCCGATCTACTACAAGAGTTGAACGACATCGAGGGGCTTTTAAGGATACGTTTTTTGACCAACCACCCCAAGGACATGAGTCTGAAGCTGGTGGAGGCGGTAGCTTCCTTAGATAAGGTCTGCGAGCAGCTTTCCTTGCCGGTGCAGTCGGGGAGCAACGCCATCTTAAAGGCGATGGGGCGGGGATATGACGCCGAGCACTACCGAAGGCTCGTTAGCCAGATAAGGGCCAGAATACCCGACATCGCTTTGAGCACCGACGTCCTGCTCGGCTTCCCCTCAGAGACGGAAGCCCAGTTCCGGGAGACAGCCGACTTGCTAACCGAGCTAAATTTTGATACAGTCCATATAGCCGTTTACTCACCGCGGCCGGGGACCTTCGCCGCCAGGAAACTGGAGGACAACGTTCCCCCCGCCGAAAAGAAGCGGCGCCTGGAGCACATCGAGCGATTACAGGAGAAAATCGCCACCGCCATTAACGCTCGCCTCAAGGGAAAAGTGGTCGAGGTGCTGGTGGAAAAGGAAAAGAAGGGGCGGTGGTGGGGGCGAAGTCGGGGCGATAAACTGGTATTCTTTAACGACAGCCGTGACTGTCGGGGAAAACTGATAAGAGTCAGGGTCGAGAAAACAAGCCCCTGGTCACTCCAGGGCAGAGTTGAAGGTTAAACTATCAGAGGAGGCAAAATGAAGCGGTCTAAAATTCTGGGCTTAGCGCTAATTGTCGCCGTGCTCGCCACCATGGCGCTGCTGGGCGGCTGTTACCCCACCGAAGGTGAGGGCGGCGGCACCAGCACCATCTACATGATAGTCTTCCTGGTGCTGATTTTCGCCATGTTCTACTTCCTCATGATTCGTCCCCAGCGCAAGAGACAGAAAGAGCACCAGCAGATGATGGAGGAGCTGAGGAAGGGAGACCGGGTAATTACCGCCGGCGGCATCTACGGAGTGATTGAAAGCGTCAGCGAGGATAGCGTCGTCATCAAGGTGGAATCAGGGACGACAATGAGGGTGGCCAAGGGCAGCGTCGCCCTCAAGCGAGAGATGTAGGATTTTTATCCAGCCGGCTTATGACGAGCCAGCCCGTGGGCGGCCAGCAAGCGTTCGTCGGCTAAAAGCTGGCGGGTATCGCCATCGGCAACTACCTTGCCGCCATCAAGAATGATTGCCCTCGGGCAGAGCGCCTCGACCAGCTCCAGGTCGTGAGAGGCGATGACCTTGGTTATCTCCAGCCCTTTGAGCAGCTCGATGAGCGACCACTTGCTGCCCGGGTCGAGGTTGCTGGTGGGTTCGTCAATAACCAGCACCTCAGGATTCATAGCTAATACTGTAGCTATGGCAATGCGTTTCTTTTCGCCGAGGCTGAGGTGGTGGGGCGAGCGCTTCTCGTAGCCCCCCATCCCCACCCACTCCAGGGATTTAGCCACTATTTCGCGGACTTTAGCCTCGTCATAGCCCATATTGAGGGGGCCGAAGGCGATATCGTCGAAGACAGTCGGGGAGAAGAGCTGGTCGTCGGGGTTCTGAAAGACCAGCCCCACCCTGCCCCGCACCCACTTCAGGTTTTTATCGTTGACCACCTTGCCCATTACCCTGACCGCGCCGTTGCTGTGGAGGATACCGTTGAAGTGCAAAAGCAGCGTCGATTTGCCGGCGCCGTTGGGGCCGATGAGAGCCACCGTTTCCCCCCGGTGCACGGCCAGGCTGACGCGCTTCAGCGCCGATTGGCCGTCGGGGTAGCCGAAGCTAAGGTTATTGACCTTTATTATCTCTTCCACATCTCTCCTTACAGATACCACAGGTTTAACACTATCGCTGAGGCTAGCACCAGGCCCAGAATAACGACGAACAATAGGTCCCGCTGGCCGAAAACGGGTTTTTCCAGGGTGCGGGTCTGCCCGTCAAAGCCGCGAGCCATCATGGCCGCATAGACCCTCTCGCCCCGCTCGTAGCTGCGGATAAAGAGGGTACCGATCATGTTGCCCACGGTGCGTATTTGCCGCAATCGCCCGCCGCCCAGATTACGGCTGTCCCTGGCCTGCTTCATCCGCATCACCTCGTCGACGAGGACGAAGATATAGCGGTACATAAAGGACAGAATCATCACCATGACGCGGGGCAGGCGCAGCTGTTCCATGCCCTTAAGCAGGTGGGAGAAGCGGGTGGTGGCGGTGAGCAGAATCAGGCTGAGTATAGAGAGCCAAGACTTGGCCAGGATATTTAAGAATACCTGAATACCGCTGTGGGTGACGGTGACCTCCCAGACCCAGATGTTGTAGCTGCCCGCTACCTCCCCCCCCTTGAAGAAGGGAATAAAGATGGCAATGAGGACAACGAAGGGGATGATTACCAGCGAGCGTTTCAGGACATAGAGGACGGGAACCCGCGATATAATAATCAGGGTAGTCACCAGGACAAAGTAGAGAGCGAACGCCGGCCACTGGCTCACCGGTGTGAGCACCACCACCAGAATAAAGAACAGGGTGGTAATCAGCTTGGTGCGCGGGTCGAGCCGATGGATTAGGCTGTTTCTCTCGCTGTACTGGTCAAGAAAGCTATGTTTCACGCCACCTGCCTCTTCCTCAGGGTTATCAGCCAGGCCAGCCCGTAGGCAAAGCCGAAGAGAACCAGGGTGCCGATGACACCGGCCAGTATGGTCGCCAGGGCTTCGTTTTCGATGCCGGGAAAGACGTAGTCGGCGATAATCTGGTAGGGGGCGTCTTGCCCCAGCCCGAGAAAGCCTTCGTCCTCAGCCACCCTTTCCAGTCCGTCGGGCGAGGACGAGGCCAGGGGCGCCAGACAGGCGACTGCCAGGCAAATAGCTAATGCAATCAGCCACCACTTTGATTTCATAATTTTAACCCCTTTTATTAAGCACGTTTTAGCTGCAAAAGGTCGGCGCGGGTGGCCAGCACCAGGACGAGCACCGCCCCGGTAATCATCCCCTCGCCGATGCCGATAAGGGCGTGAACGCCCGCCATCGCCGGCAAGACCACCGCGAATGGGGATGAGCCGGAGACCGCCAGCTCGATAGCGCAAAAGATGGAAGCCAGGAACACCGAGAGCCAGGCGGCGACGAAGCCGCCGATGAGGGTGCCCCGGCGGTTGGCGCCAGCCAGCCAGGTTATTAGCTTATAGACATAGTAGGCGCTGAAGCTGGCGACAATCCCCATGTTGAAGATGTTAGCCCCCAGCGCCAGCAGCCCGCCGTCCTGGAAGATGAGGGACTGGGCGATGAGCACGCAGCTCATTATTAAGAGCGCCGCCCAAGGACCGAGCAATATCGCCGCCAGGGCCGCGCCGATAACGTGCCCCGAGGTGCCGCCGGCGACGGGGAAGTTGAGCATCTGGGCAGCAAAGATGAAGGCAGCCAGTATGCCCATGAGGGGCACCTGCTTTTCCTTCAGCTTCTTGCCCACTATCCTGACCGCCCCGCCGATACCGCCCGCCGACACGGCACAGGTGGTCGCCACCGTGGCCGCGTTGAGGAAACCGTCCGGAATATGCATTTTTCCTTTCCCTTAATTGCTATTCAATGCAATTGCAACTAGATGCAATGCCAGGTCAAAAAAATTTAGCCCCCGCACTTGCCGCAGCGCCCGAAGATAGCCAGGTGCCTCAGGTCAGCCTTAAAACCATATTCCCGCAATAAGTCCTCTTTGAGCGGGGTGAGCACAGTTTCGTCGAGGTCGGTTATGCTGCCGCACTCTTGGCAGACGAGGTGATGGTGATGGCCCTTGCCCACCGGGTGGTAGCGCACCCGGCCCTCGCCGAAATCGGTCTCGGTGACCAGCCCCAGCTTCTTGAGCAGTTCCAGGGTGCGATAGACCGTCGAGATGTTGACGTGGGGGTACTTCGCCACTACCTGGGCGTAGATTTCCTCGGCACTGATGTGGCCGTCGCTGTGCTCAATGGCGGCGATGGTCATCAGCCGCTGGGGGGTAAGCCGATAGCCCTCCTCGGTCAGCTTTTTGACGATGTCTCCGGAATGGCTCATCTTGCGGGGGTATTATAACAGAGCTTTCGGCTTATTGCAAGGTTTCGCAATTACAAATATTTGCGACAAGGCTAGCGCCGTTCGCGGCTATCGAGCATGATGGTGACCGGGCCGTCGTTGTGGATTTCGACCTGCATGTACTGCTGGAAGCGTCCCGTTTGCACTTTAAGCCCGCTGGCCTTAGCCTCACTGACGAAGTGCTCGAATAATTCCTCAGCCTGCTGGGGCGGAGCGGCTTCACTAAAGCTGGGGCGGCGCCCCTTCCTGGTGTCGGCGAGCAGGGTGAACTGGCTCACCAGCAGTAACTCGGCCTTGATATCTAGAGCCGAGAGGTTGAACTTCTCGGCTTCGTCGGCAAAGATGCGCAGGTTGACCAGCTTCTGCACCAGAAAATCGGCGTCTTCCGGGCTGTCGCCTTCGGCGACACCAACAAAGACCACCAGCCCCCGCCCGATGCTGCCCACCACCTCCCCATCAATAGTGACCGAGGCGCTGGTGACTCTTTGCAAGAGCGCTTTCACTTCTTCTTGCCTTTTTCCTTGCCCCCGTCACCCGACTCAAAATCGGGGGGCTTTTTGCGGTTATCGGTGATATAGAAACCACTCCCCTTAAAAATAACCGGGGCGGAGTGGATGACGCGGCGCAGCCTGCCCCCGCACTGGGGGCATCTGGCTATGGGATTGGCGTCGAAACCCTGCTTCTCCTCAAAGCGGTGATGGCAGGCATCACACTCATACTCATAGGTAGGCATATATCAACCTCATGGATGTATTCTTAGTTATTTTAACGTAATCGGGTATATCAAGGCAAAATTTTACTCGCCTCTATTGCCTCGCCGACGATGAACAGCGAACCCGCCAGGCAGACCAAGTCGTTATCTCCGGCCAGAGCCAGCGCCTGGGAGAGCGCCGAGGGGACGTCCTCGGCAATACGGGCTTTTATACCGTGGCGGGCGAACTCAGCGGCCAGCGGCGCGGGTGCCAGCGCCCGGGGGTGGCGGGAGCGGGTAACAATCACCCTATCGAAGAGGGGGGACAGCTCGGCGATAACGTCTTTGATGTTCTTATCGTCCGAGGCCCCCATCACCAGTATGGCTCGCTCGAAGTCGAAGTATTGCGTGAGAGCTTTTTTTAGGCTGCGCGCGGCGTCAATATTATGGGCGCCGTCAACGACCACGGGAGGGTTTCGGCGCAGCACCTGAAAGCGGCCGGGCCATTCCAGCTGCTTAAAGCCTTTGGCGATTTTTGGGGCGGGAATATCGAAGCCTTTATCGATTAAGACCTCCAAGGCGGCGACGGCGGTGGCGGCGTTTTGCAACTGGTGCTCGCCGAGGATGGGCATAGAAAGCTCGTATTTGCCCTTTCGGCCCTTGACTTCAAAGCGCTGGCCGTCCAAGTCGGAGCCGAGGCTATGCCATTTGATATCTTTGTCCACGGCCAGTAGCTTTGCCCCGCGCTCGGCGCAGGTCTGCTTAATTACTTGAGCCGCTTCGGGGGGCTGGGGGGAAATGACCACGGTGATGCCGGGCTTGATGATGCCACACTTCTCGGCGGTGATTTGGCCAATAGTGCTGCCCAGGACATCAGTATGATCGAGGCCGATGGTGGTGATTATGGCCACCAGCGGTGTGATGACGCTGGTGGCGTCGAACTTGCCCCCCATCCCCACCTCCAGCACCTGGAACTTGACGCCCCTTTTTCCGAAGTAGGCGAAGGCCATAGCGGTGAGGAACTCGAAGGTGGTGAGTTGGCCATAGGTCGCCCGCTTATTGACCGCCTCTACGTGGGGTCTGAGCTCGGTGACCAGTTGCGCCAGCTCGACTTCTGAAATCATTTCGCCGTCGACCCTGATTCTCTCCCGCCAGCTGTGGAGGTGGGGGGAGGTGTAAAGCCCGGTGCTATAGCCTGAAGCAGTAAGGGCAGAAGCCGCCATAATTGCCACGCTGCCCTTGCCGTTGGTGCCGGTGATATGCACCGAGCCGGCTTTCCGGTGGGGGTCGCCAAAGAGAGATAATAGCTCGTCGACGCGCCTGAGGTCGTAGAAGGCGGGGTCGTGGGGCATGCCTATCTTTTCGTAGTCGGTGTAGCCGTTGATGTAGTCTATGGCCTGCTCGTAGTTCATTGGGTAATTATATCATCGCCGCCTAAGGGGCAACAATCCGACTCTTGACCTGACCGCCCTTGGTTGCTATTATCAACAGGGGGTAAAGCGGTGAATTTCAACGAGAAACTGAAGAACGCCATGAAGATGAACCAGAGCCTGCTCTGCATCGGGCTTGACCCCGACCTTGAGCTGATGCGGGAGGGGATGGCCGTCTCCAAATTCAACAAGGCCATTATCAACGCCACCGCCGACCTAGTCTGCGCCTACAAGCTCAACCTCGCCTTCTACGAAGCACTGGACAAGGGGATGGAAAGCCTGAAGCGCACCATAAGGGCCATACCCAAGAACATCCCCATCATCGGCGATTGCAAGCGGGGCGATACCGGCAACACCGCCAAAGCCTATGCTAAAGCCATGTTTTCCCTACACGGCTTCGACGCCGTCACCGTGAGCCCCTACATGGGCTTCGACTCCATAGAGCCCTTTATTGACTACTGGGAGAAGGGGGTATTTGTCCTCTGCCGCACCTCGAACCCAGGCGCCGAAGATTTCCAGAGCCTGCCCTTCGACCTGAACGGCAAGCAGGTGCCCCTCTTCGAGATAGTCGCCCTCAAAGCCGAACAGTGGAACAAGAAGGGCAAGGGGCACAACATCGGGCTGGTGGTGGGCGCCACCTACCCCGAGGAGCTGAAGCTGATAAGGAACAACCACCCCAAGATGCTGCTGCTCATACCCGGTATCGGCGCCCAGGGGGGAGATTTGGCCTCGGCCGTCCAGAACGGGGTTGATGCCTGGGGAAAAGGGGCAATATTCACCTCGTCGCGGCAGATTATCTACGCTTCCAAGAGAAGGGACTTCGCCCAGGCCGCCCGTCAGGTCGCCCTATCGCTGCGGGACGAGATTAAACACCTCGTCAGCAAGCGCAAGAAGTAAAGCCACCACCTTAACACCGGGGTTTAGCCATGGTTATGGAGATAAGGCTGGGCGATATCGTGCGCCTCAAGAAGAAACACCCCTGCGGCAGCGACCAGTGGCGGGTGGTGAGGCTGGGGGCGGATATCGGCATCAGGTGCCTGGGGTGCCAGCGACGGGTGCTCATCGAACGGCCTGTCTTCGAGCGGCGGGTTAAAGAATTTATCTCAAGGGGGGACGGGGATTGATAATCAGGCATAAAGGAGAACAAGAATGAGGATGCGTTTTCTGGGCAAAACAGGTATTCAGGTTTCCGAGCTTTGTTTCGGGACGATGACCTTCGGGGGACGGAGCTTCTTCAAGTACATCGGGCAACTGGGACAGAAGGAAGCCAACACACTGGTGGATATGTCACTGGAGGCGGGGATAAACTTCTTCGACACCGCCGATGTCTATTCGCGGGGGCTCTCCGAGGAGATTCTGGGCAAGGCGCTGGGCAAGCGTCGCCAGAGTATTATCCTGGCCACCAAGGTCCGCGGCAAGATGGGGCCAGGGCCCAACGATGTCGGCCTTTCCCGCCACCACATCATCGAGGCCTGTAATGCCAGCCTGAAGCGGCTGGGCACGGACTATATCGACCTCTACCAGGTCCACAACTTCGACCCCGACACGCCGCAGGAGGAGACGATGCGCGCCCTGGACGACCTGGTGCGCCAGGGGAAGGTGCGCTATATCGGCTGCTCCAATTATTCGGGCTGGCAGTTGATGAAGGCGCTGGCCATCTCCGATAAGCGCGGCTGGGAGAGGTTCGTCACGCTGCAGGCCCTCTATTCGCTGATGGCGCGCGACCTAGAAAACGAGATGGTGCCGCTCTGCCTGGACCAAGGACTGGGCATCCTGGTCTGGAGCCCTTTGGTCGGCGGCTTCCTCAGCGGCAAATACCGGCGGGGTAAACCTAAACCCAAGGGCACCCGCCTGACCGCGCCGCAGCCGAGATTCATACCACTCGACGAGGAAAAGGGGTTTGATATCGTCGAGGAGCTGGACAAAATCGGTAAGGCGCATAAAGCCACCGTCGCCCAGGCGGCGCTCAACTACCTGCTGGCCAAGGAGGGGGTGTCTTCGGTCATCATCGGCGCGCGAACACCAGAGCAGCTGGCCGATAACCTGAAGACAACCGACTGGGAAATGAGCGCCGAAGAGGTGAGCCGGCTCGACGAAATGAGCCAGCCCGTACCTGTCTATCCCTACTGGATGCAGGCATTACCGCCGCCGCCCGAAGAACCCGAAGAATAAGCCAAAACAGCCTCGTTGCAGTATAATAAGGGCGTATGGCGCGCCGCATAATGCATATCGACCTCGACGCCTTCTTCGTCTCGGTAGAACAGGTGGCCGACCCCAGCCTCAGGGGCAAGCCCGTCGTCGTCGGGGGGCGTCCCCAGGGGCGGGGGGTGGTCGCCGCCGCCTCCTACGAAGCGCGGGCCTTTGGGCTGCACTCGGGCATGCCCCTGATCACCGCCAGCCGACTCTGCCCGCAGGCGATATTCATCCAGGGGAGCTTCCCCAAATACCGCGACGCCTCGCAGAAGTTCATGGCGATACTAGCCGACTTTTCCCCTTATCTGGAGCCGATGGGTCTAGACGAAGCCTACCTGGACGCCACCGGCTTTGAGTCTATTCACGGCTCCATAAAGCAGATGGCGCTCAAGATAAAGCAGCGGGTCAAAAAAGAGCTGGGAATCAACGCTTCCATCGGCATCGCCAGCGGCAAGGTGGTGGCCAAGGTCGCCTCCGATATGAGCAAGCCCGACGGATTAATTGAGGTGGAGATAGGCAAGGAACGGGCTTTCCTGGCGCCGCTGCCCATCGCCAAACTGCCCGGAATAGGTAAAAAAACAGAGCCAAAATTAAAGAGCCTCGGAATTAACACCATAGGCAAACTATCCGCCATGCCCCTAAAAGCCCTAAAAAGCCATTTTGGTGCGTCTGGTGAGGTTCTACAGCGCTTCGCCAGCGGCATAGACGATAGAAAGGTAGAGCCGCCGGCGGCCGCCAAGTCCACCAGCCGTGAGACCACCTTCGCCCAGGACATTAAAGACCCCGCCCGTCTGGAATCGACGCTGCGCTACCTGGGGGAGAGGGTGGGCGCCGATTTGCGCCAGAAGAATAAGCGGGCTAGGTGCGTAACCCTGAAGCTGAGATATAGCGACTTCAGCACCATCACCCGCCGCCGCACCCTGAGCCAGAGCACGGACAGCGACCAGACCATATTTGAGGCGGGGCAGGGGCTGCTCAAAAAAGCGCTTAGCGGGGAAAAGCGGGCGGTGCGCCTTATCGGCATCGGAGTCTCAGAATTGGTGGAGACGGGGCGCCAATTGGATATGATGGACGGCTCCGCCCAGCGGCAGGAGCAGCTGAATAAAGCCATCGACCGCATCCGTAAAAAATACGGCTTTACCGCCATCCAGACGGGGCGGACATTGAAGCTCAAGGATATCTTTGCCGAGGGTGGGGAGGGCTACACGCTGGATACGCCGAGCCTTTCGCGGTAAAAACACCAGGAAAATTGACAGTCAGCCTCCCTCTAGGTTATTCTCAACAGAGTCTCCTTTTGATTAAATAGAAGTGAACACGCACGCTTGAACAACGAAGCGGAAAGATACCCCAAATACCGCTGGGTTATCTTGGGCATAGCCTGGATAATGCTGCTATGTGTCTACTGGTCCTGGTTTTTGCTACCCTCGCTGGCTTCCCGCCTTTCCCCCGACCTGGGCTTAAGCCACATGCAGTACACGCTGATATTCACCGCGCCCGTCCTGATGGGCATCTGGAGCGCCATCGCCGCCGGAGCCGCCGCCGACCGCTACGGCATCAGGCTGGTTGTGGCCATAGCCGTGTTCCTAGGTGGGGCGGGGGGGCTGGCCCGGGCCTTTGCCCCCAGCTTCGAGGTCATGTTTATCCTGATGTGTCTGTTGGGTATCGCCGTCTACGGGTCAATGCCCAACCTGCCTAAGCTGGTGGCTATCTGGTTCCCGCCGAGACAGGCCGGGCTCGCCGCCGGCATCTATACGATGTCTATCGGCATCGGGCTGAGTTTGGGGTTTTTTACGGCTCCCCTTTTCCCAGACTGGCAGACGGCTTTCACCTATGTCGGCATAGCCACGCTGGTAACCGCTCTCCTGTGGGCCCTGTTGGCCCGCAACGCCCCCAAGGGGGTCAAGATAAATATGCCGCCCATGATTTCGGGCATCAAAAGGGGACTGCGGAGCCGCAATGTTTTATTGACCTGCGTGGTCTATTTCCTGTTTATGGGGACATTTACCTCGTTTTCGGGGAACTTTCCCGAAGCGCTGGAGCTTATCCATAATATCACCCCGGCCACGGCGGGGGCGATCACCGCTCTGCTTACCGGCGGGGGGATTTTGGGCAACCTGCTGATTCCCGCCTTATCTGACCGGATAGGTCTAAGAAAGCCCTTTATTTACGGCGCGGCGATTACCATTTCAATATGCCTCTTCGCCGCCTGGCAACTGGCTCCGAGCGTGGCGACCTGGGTGCTGGTTTTTGTGGGCGGCATCGGCGTGGGCAGCCTGCCCCCGATAGTGCTGACGCTGCCGCTGGAGTTGCCCGAAATAGGTCACGAACACGTGGGCGGCGCCTCCGGATTGATTCTGTCGGCACTGGCTATAGGGGGCGTTGTTATACCGCTCTTTATAATATCACCCATAATGGACGCAGCCACAGAACAGGCCTATTCCACCGGCTTTCTGGTGATTATACTGCTTATCGCCGCCGCCATAATACCCACGCTTTTCCTCATGGAGACGGGGCGGAGGGGGAGGGGCTACTCATAATAGCTGCTCCAGAATCTCGGCTGAGGCCCTTACGTAGTCGGGGCATCGCTTTTCAAATAGCTCCTTGTCCATGGCGGACTGTAACCCCTCGGGAGTGCTTATATCGTAACCGAGCAGCTCACGGCACCGAATCGAGCCGTGACGAGCCTTGAACCTCTCCAAAAACTGGTTTATCAGGCTGAAGGTTTCCTCCTGGGAATCCCCATCCCCAGCTAGCGTCCCGCCGTGTTTTAAGCCTATGACCATAAGAGCACCGGTCACCGCCCCGCAGGTTTCGCCCAGGTGACCGATGCCTCCCCCAAAGCCGCTGGCGAGCTTAAGCGCCAAATCGCGGTCCAGGCCGAACTGAGGGCCATAAGCGGAAAGCACCGACTGGCAACAATTGAAGCCTTTCCCAAAGCCGCCAGCGGCCAGCTCTACCCTGCTCATATCAATCCAGCAGCCTCTTCTGGCCCTTTATTTTCTGGATCTCGGTTATGTCCTGGCTGACCTCGACTATGCCCAGGTAGTTGCCCGCCTTGTCCTTAACCGGGAAATAGCGGATATAGACCTTCTGCCCTTTAAGGTCTATCCAGAACTCGGCAACCTTTCTCTTACCCGATTTCAGGTCAGCGACGACCTCATTCACCTTGTCAATACTCTGCTGGGGATGGCAGTTTTGCACCTTCAGGCCGATTATGGCCGGCGCGCGGCGGAAGATGCGGTCGTCGTGGCGGCTGTAGTAGCAGACGGTATCGTCTTTATCGACGAAGGTTATATCTACGGGCAGGGCGTCAAAGATAGCTTCGATGGTTTCCGTGGTAAGTTTTTCCAGCATAACTCACCCCCTATTTTCTTTAACCTAATTATACACCGTTCTCATCAAGCCAAACTAGTGGTATAATAGAACAAACTGTTTTTGGAGTGCTGGTTTAGATGTGGGAACAGTTTATGGATAAGGGAATATGGATAGTTGTCGCCGCCGCTGTCGGCGCTGTCCTTTTCTTCCTGTTGTGGCGCTGGTCTTCTTGGATTGTAAAAAAGCTGGTGCCCGAGCAGCTGGAAGAGCAAAGGGAAAGGATGAAAAGGACGGTCAGGCTGGTCATCGCCATTCTCGGCGGTATTATCCTGGCCCTCGGTATAACCGCCGTGGCCGTCACCTTCTACGGCGTGGACCTGGACCCAACCTGGGAGGCGATTGGCGCTTGGTTTGTGGAGCACGGCATTCGCATCATCGCCATTATCCTGGTTGCTTGGTTCGTCTATAAGATACTGGGCATAATAATGCCGATTTTCGTCCGGCGCTACGTCAGCCAGAAAGGCAAGAAGCGCCGCACTAAGGGGTATATAGAGCAGCGGTCAAAAACGCTGGGTAGGATCGTCACCCAAGCCCTGGGAATATTTCTACTTGTAATTGTCTTATTCATGATTCTCTCCGAGCTGGGAGTGGATATTACCCCGCTGCTCGCTGGCGCCGGCGTGGCCGGTATTGCCATCGGTTTTGCCGCCCAGAACTCAATACGGGACTTAATCGGCGGCTTCGTGATTATGATGGAAGACCACTACAACGTCGGCGATGTGGTTAAGGTCGCCGACATAACCGGCAATGTGGAGGAGCTCGGCCTGCGGCGGACCGTGCTCAGAGACCTTAGAGGGATTTTGCATGTTATCCCCAACGGCGAAATCAGAGTCTCTTCTAACTATACCCGCTCGCTGTCCCGGGCTTTCTTCGAGGTCGGCGTCGCCTATAAAGAGGACCTTGACCGGGTAATGGAGCTCGTCAGGACAACCTGGGAGGAAATGGCTAAAGACCCCGAGTGGAAAGATAAAATAATCTCCAAGACGCCCTGGATACTGCGGGTGGAGGAATTCGGCGACTCGGGTATTACCATCAGAGCCGTCGGCGACACCAGGCCGATGCAGCAATGGCCTGTCTTAGGGGAACTGAGGCGGAGAATCAAGCGGGTCTTCGACGAGGAAGGGGTTGAAATCCCCTGGCCGCACATCAAGCTCTACTATGGTGAGGAAGAGGGGGGAGCGCCGCCGCCAGCAAAGCCGGCCAAGGTCCCAACCCGCCGGAAAACCCGTCCTGCGCCCAAGGCGCCACCGCGCGGAGGAGGCGAGGGTTATGAAGGCGGCGAAGGTGGGGATTATTAAGGTGGGGTAGGAGAGCTAGAGAGGTTATCGGGGAGGGGGCTTTGCCTCCTCCTTTTTTTTCGCTTGTCTTCCCGCCCGCTAAAGGCTATAATGGACGCTATCTAAAGAGGAGTAGAGTTAAATGCCGTCTTTCGCCTATATAAATAAGCAGTTCGTCCCCCTGGCCGAAGCCAAGATAGGGGTTATGACCAACTTCCTGCACTACGGCACCGCCGTCTTCGAGGGCATTCGGGGCAACTGGAACCCCGAGCAGAAGCAGATCTTCATCTTCCGCCTCAGGGAGCACTACGAGCGGCTGGATAACGGCTGCCGCGTCCTTAAGATTGACCTGCCTTATAGTGTCAACGAGCTATGCCAGCTAACGGTCAAGCTGGTGGAGATGTGCCGTTATGAAGAGGATGTTTATATCCGCCCGCTGGCTTTCAAGAGCTCGGAGTCGTTAGGGGTGCGCCTGCACGACCTGGAGAGCGATTTCCTGGTCTTCGCCTTCCCCTGGGGGCCCTACCTGGATATGGATAAGGTCAGGTGCGGCATCTCTTCCTGGCGGCGGCCCGACTATAACGTAATCCCACCCAACGCCAAGATTTGCGGGCTCTACGTCAATAACGCCTTTGCCCGGACCGAAGCCTTCGAGAAGGGCTTTGATGAAGCCATTATGCTCACCCCAGACGGACATATCTCCGAGGGCAGCGGCGAGAACCTCTTCCTGGTGACCAAGGGCAAACTGGTCACACCCGCCGTCGACAACCACATCCTTAAAGGGATTACCCGTGATACGGCCATAAAGCTGGCCAAAGAGGAACTGGGTATAGAGACTATTGAGCGGCTGATTGAGCTCGACGAGCTTTTCCGCGCCGAGGAGTGTTTCCTCACCGGCACCGCCGCCCACATCACCCCCGTAGCCGAGATAGACCGCCGCAAGATAGGCAACGGCGAAATCGGGGAGGTTACCAAAAAGCTGCAGAAGCTCTACTCCGAGGTGATACGGGGCGATAATCCCAAATACCTCGACTGGTGCACGCCTGTTTATTAATGGGTCCCCTGGAAAATCAAAGA
>CAZRIU010000015.1:12077-15799 GCA_964600245.1 uncultured Dehalococcoidales bacterium | reverse complement strand
AGGAAATACGAGGTGGTGGAGAGGGGGGAAGTGCCCGCCGCCAGCAACCCCGTCCAGCGCATCGGTGAGGAGTTGGTGGATGTGGAGAACATCGCCCGCTACAACCCCCTAAGGGACTACCTGGCCAGCTATAGAGCCAGCCAGCTGAACCTGACCTTCGGCTATATCGAGCGCATTCTAAAGTTCGAGCTGGAAACGGCCGCCTATACCTTTAAATCGTGGTGGGAAAACGATAGAAAAAATCCCCAGGCGATGGCCTGGCTGGAAGCCGGATGGGAGGTGGAAGATGTCGACCTGCAACGAGAAGGGGTCGTCTTCAAGCGGGTCAAGACCAGACAGCCCCATAGTTAGGTGCTATTCGGGGCAATCTTACGCCGAAAGACCCGTGTCATTCAGCTGGGAGGGTAAAGAATACGAGGTCGCCGAGATAGAGCGGGAGTGGCGGGGGGTGGGCACGAAAAACTTCCGCGTCAGGACCAAAGACAACAAACTTTTCCAGCTATGCTATAATGAGTCCCAAGACCAGTGGTCGCTGACCGAACTGGTAAGGAGTTAGCCATGTTAAAAGAAATTCTAAGGATACTGGAGAAAGACGCCAGGACATCCGCCAAGCAGATAGCCACCATGACCGGCGGCACTGCCGACGAGGTGAGCAAGCTCATCAAGAAGGCGGAGGCCGACCATACCATCCTCAAGTATAAGACCGTGGTCAACTGGGACAAGGTGGGCGATGAGCAGGTGAGCGCCTTAATCGAGGTCAGGATTTCCCCGCAGCGGGACGTCGGCTTCGATTCCATCGCCGAGCGCATCTACCGCTTTCCGCAGGCACGCTCGGTCTATCTGCTCTCGGGGACGTACGACCTGCTGGTGTTGGTTACCGGCAAGACCATGCACGAGGTCGCCGAGTTCGTCACCAAGAAGCTGGCGCCCATCGAGGGGATAAACGGGACGACCACCCACTTTATGCTCAAGAGATACAAGGAGGACGGCGAGATACTGGGGGACAGTGAAGAGGTCAAGCGGCAGCCGGTAATCCTCTAGGAGTTTTTCGATGTCGACAAGAGTGCGAGGCATTAGCTCACAGATAGTTAATAAGATAACGCCTTCGGGGATAAGGCGCTTCTTCGACCTGGTGGCTTCCACCGAGGGGGCGATATCGCTGGGCGTCGGCGAGCCCGACTTCGCCACGCCCTGGCACATCCGCGAGGCGGCCATATACTCGCTGGAGAAGGGCTATACCATGTACACCTCGAACCTGGGTATGCCCGAACTGCGGCGGGAGCTGGCGCGCTACCTGAAAAAGAGCCACGGGCTGGACTACGACCCCGAGACCGAGCTCTTGATTACGGTGGGCGTGAGCGAGGGCTTAGACCTGGCCTGCCGGGCTATTTTAGACCCCGACGACGAGGTCATCATGCCCGACCCCTGCTATGTTTCCTATAATTCCTGCGCCATTCTGGCGGGGGGCAAGCCGATTATGGTGCCCACCAATGAGAAGGACAACTTCGAGATTGGCGCCGCCGACATCGAGGCGCAGGTCACGGACAAGACCAAGGCCATCATGCTCGGCTATCCGGCTAACCCCACCGGCGCGGTAATGCCCCGCGATAAGCTGGAACAAATCGCCGAGGTCGCCCGCCGCCATAACCTGCTGGTGATATCCGACGAGATCTACGGGGGGCTGGTCTACGGCACAAGGCACACCTGCGTGGCCACCCTGCCCCGGATGAAAGACAACACCATACTGCTGGGCGGCTTTTCCAAGGCCTACGCCATGACCGGCTGGCGCCTCGGTTACGCCGCCGCCAGCCAAGAGGTCATCGCCGCCATGTTCAAGATTCACCAGTACTCCATAATGTGCGCGCCCACCATGGCCCAGGTCGCCGCCATCGAGGCGCTCCAATCGGGCGATGACGACGTGATTAGTATGGTCGAGGACTATAACCGCCGAAGGCTGTTCATGGTCAAGGGCCTAAACAAGATAGGGCTGCCCTGCTTCGAGCCCAAGGGGGCTTTTTACGCCTTCCCCTCAATAAAGGGCACGGGGTTGCCTTCCGAGGAGTTCGCCGAAAAGCTGCTCATGGAGGAAAAGGTGGCCGTGGTGCCCGGCGACGCCTTCGGCCAATGCGGGGAGGGCTATGTCCGCTGCTGCTACGCCACCTCGCTTGAGGATATCGAGGAGGCACTAACCAGGATGGGGAAGTTTGTGGGGAAGTACAGGAAGTAGTTATTTAACCCCCTTTCATATTGACACCCATATTTACACCTCCTATACTTTGCTTATGGCTAGAGGTTTTCAAAGAGGTTGCCCAATTCCAGATAGTTTGAAAGCCCTCATATTGCGGGATAGTGGCTCTCGTCGTGGTCGTGGCACCTGCAGCACTTGTAAGAAGATGGGGGGAACAACGCAAATATACCGCAACAAACCATGCCCACATATGAAATGGGTAGGCAAATATATCAAACCACGCTATTTGTGAAAATTATTCTGGAGTTCTTAAGAGGGGCGAAAGCCCCTCTTTTTTACGGGCTTGACACTTCCCCTTTTGGTTGTATAATCCGCGTTAGAGGGGATTAATGAAATGCCTAAAATGAGTACTGAGCAAAGATACTGCTCCTATTGCCATGCGTACGTATCTCTTGTGCCCCTGCTGGGACAGCTGACCTGCGAGTGGAGTATTCCCGATACCAAGGAGAAACACCTCTGCTATCAAGAGTGTGTTCATAATCTGGCCATCCAGATAGCCATAGAAGCACACAGTAAGGAAAAGCAAGTTCCGAAAGAACAGATAGTAACTATGCTTTCTGGCAGCCTTTTCGAGGATTATGCCCCTGCAGAGCGTCAGCAAAGGAAAGCTATGGAACGTAAGGAACGCGAGTACGGCTGGGAAAAGGGAGAGACTCCCCAGGGTAAGCCAGTATCTTCAATATATTTCTGTCCCGTATCCAAGGAATCCGTATTGGCTCTTGATACGAAAGATATAGATGACATCATCAATACGGCTACAGATAGTCTTAAGAAGGGAGAACGCTTTCCACTCTGGAATGTGACAATTTCTGGCTACGATGATGACCCACGAGGTTTGTGGCAAATCCCCGAAGTAAGAGCATGGTGCAAAAATGCACAGGCAAAGGTACCGCATTTCCTGTGCTTGGTTTCAGAAGCAACCATTAATTGGTATCTTTTTTGCCTGCTGGATGTGGAAATCTTAGGCCAAGGCAAGAAATCCATGCTCCCCGAGGAACAGAAAGCAATGGAGTCTATCTTAGCCAAGGTTAGCCAAGAAGATCCCGATAAAGCGGCAAAGATGCGCCTGTCCTTCGAAGGGAAGGCATATGTTGAAGTGAAATCACCGGCAGAGGCAAGGCGTCTCCTTAACGAAACTACTCAGGCAGGGAAGCAGTTCTTCTCAGGGTGTGGAGTTAGCCCCAAAGTAGCTGAAAAGCTGGCAAGTGAAGTTGGAGAACGTATATGTCAAGCTTTTCCTGCCACATTACAAGCAGAGATAAATGGGATAGGGTAGTTAAATAAGCTCCCTCTTTTTTTATCTCTTACCCCAGCCCTACCCTCTTCCTGACCTCAGCCAGAACCTTTTCCGCCGTGGGGCGGGCGCGGTTGGCGCCCTCGGCGAGGATGGAGTCAATGCGGGTGGGGTCGGCGGTCAGCTCCTTGTAGCGCTCCTGGAGGGGGCGCAGGCCCTCAACGACCACCTCGGCTAAAG
>CAZRIU010000015.1:9107-11977 GCA_964600245.1 uncultured Dehalococcoidales bacterium | reverse complement strand
TGGCCCGAGGCGGTCTCGCTCTTGCTCATCTTCTTGGTGGGGTCGTCTAAGCCCATGATGCGGGCGCCGATGTCGGGTATAAGCGGCTGGGGCAGGACGAAGGTCTCGCCGTAGATATTATTAAAGCGCTGCGCCGTATCCCGGGCCAGCTCAACGTGCTGCCGCTGGTCTTCCCCCACCGGCACGACATCGGTATTGTAGAGCAGGATATCGGCCGCCATCAGCGCCGGGTAATCGAAAAGCCCCACGCTCACCTGCTCCCTGTGCTTGGCCGACTTCTCCTTGAACTGGGTCATGCGCTGCATCCAGCCCATGGGGATAAAGCAGTTCAGAATCCAGGCCAGCTCAGCATGGGCGCTGATGTGGGACTGGACGAAAAGGATAGAGCGTTTCGGGTCAATGCCGGCCGCCAGGAGCAGGCCGGAGACCTCGCGGATCCTCGCCTTCAGCTCCTTGGGGTCCTGCTGGACGGTGATGGCGTGGAGATCAACGATGCAGAAGACATTGTCGTATTCCTCCTGACTGGCCACCCAGTATTTGATGGCTCCCAGGTAGTTGCCGATCATGAGGGAGCCCGTCGGTTGAATGCCGGAAAAAACGCGCTTTTTCATCTAGTACTCCTCAAGGGCAAAGTTTAGCACAAAGGGGGAGGGGCGGGCAAGGCAGTTTGACTGATACAACGCCGAGCCTATAATATGTGGTGGTCAGGAGATAGAGAATGATCAAGAGCCTGGGGGACAAAAAGCCCAAGATTGCCAAGAGCGCCTTCGTCAGCGAGGCGGCTTACGTTATCGGGGAGGTGGAAATCGGGGAGAACTCAAGCGTCTGGCCGGGGGCGGTAATCAGGGCCGACTTCGGCAGCATCAAGATAGGCAAGAATACGGCTATCGAGGATAACTGCGTCCTGCACTCGGGGACGCCCTCCGAACGCAGCTACCGGGAAAAGATGACCATCGGCGATAACGTCCACATCGGGCACGGGGCGGTGGTCAACTGCCGCAAAATCGGCAACAACGTGCTCATCGGGATGAACGCCACCATCCTGCACGACGTCGAAATCGGCGACCTTTGCATCATAGCCGCGGGGTGTTTGGTGAAGTCGGAGATGAAGATTCCCGACCGGTCGCTGGTGGCTGGTGTTCCGGGGGAAATCAAAGGCCAGGCTACGGACGAACAGCTATGGTGGGTGGAGGAAGCGCCTAAAATCTACGTCGAGATGACCAAAAAGTATAAAGAGCTGGGGCTGGAGTAGGGATTTACATCCGGTCGGGGGCGCTCATGCCCATAAGATTCAGCGTCTTGGCCAGCACCGTCTTGGCGGCCTCGACCAGCTTGAGGCGGGCCTTGGTCATCTTTTCGTCGTCGGTGACCACGCGGCACTGCATATAGAAGCTGTGAAACACCGTAGCCAAATCCTGGGCATAGTAGGCAAGGTGGTGGGGTTCCAGCGTGAGGGCGGCGACCTCAATTACCTCGGGCAGGAGCAGCATCTTGCGGATTAAGGTCAGCTCGGGCTCGGTGGTGAGCAGGGAGACGTCGCCGTCAGAGCAGTCGATTCCCTTCTCTTCAGCCAAGCGCAATATGCTGGCGATGCGGGCGTGGGCATACTGCACGTAGTAAACAGGGTTATCGGCGGACTGCTTCTTGGCTAACTCCAAATCAAAGTCCATCTGGCTATCGGCGCTGCGGGAAACGAAGAAGAAGCGGCAGGCATCGGCACCGACCTCATCAATGACCTCGCGCAGGGTGATGATATCGCCGCTGCGCTTGGAGACCCTGACCAGCTCTTCGCCGCGGCGCAGGGTGACCATCTGGGAGATGATGACCTCAAGGCGCTCGGGGGCGATGCCTAAAGCCGCCACCACCGCCTTCATCCTTGAGATATGCCCCTGGTGGTCGGCGCCCCAGATGTTGATGACCTTATCGAACTTGCGCTCGACGAACTTGTTGTAGTGATAGGCGATATCGGCGGCGAAATAGGTGGGCGAGCCGTCGCTGCGCACCACCACGTTATCCTTGTCCTCTCCCAGAGCGGTGGAGACGAACCAGGTAGCGTTGGCCTTTTCGGCGATATAGCCGCCTTTCTCAAGCAGCGACATCACCTTTTTATACTGGCCTTTATCGTAGAGGCTCTGCTCGCTGAACCAGACGTCGAAGCTCACCCGAAGCAGCTCCAGGTCGCCCCTGATTTGCGCCATTATTTTTTCCAGGCCCAGCTTGCCCAGTTCGGCGATTGCTTTTTCTTGGGGCATGGAGAGAAAGCGGTCTTTTTTCTCGACGACAATCTCCTCCGCCAGCTCGACCATATAGTGGCCGAAATAGCCGTCGGCGGGCATCTCGGCTTCTTTGCCCAGAGCCTGCTGGTAGCGGGCGTAGAGGGAACGATAGAAAGCCGCCATCTGGCTGCCGGCGTCGTTGACATAGTATTCCTTTTCGACGTCGTAGCCCTCCGCCGCCAGGACATTAGCCAGCGTGCTGCCCAGAATCGCCCCCCGCCCGTGCCCGACGTGGAGGGGGCCGGTTGGGTTGACGCTGACGAACTCGAGCTGGACGCGGCTGCCCTTGCCCAGGTCGAAGTTGCCGTAGGCTTCGCCCGCCGTCCTGACAGCATCCACCTGCCCGGTCAGCCAGTCGTGGCTCAGGGTGAAGTTGATGAAACCGGGCGGAGCCACGGTTATGCTTTCGATTTCGGGGGTGGACTTAATAAGGGCGGCTACGTCTTGAGCAATAGTTAAGGGCTTGACACCGATGGTGCGGGCCAGCTTCAGGGGAAAGCTGGAGGCGTAATCGCCATGTTCGGGGTTCTGGGGGTGTTCGATGGTGATCTCGGGTAGTGCCACCGAGGGCAGTTTGCCCGACTTTTGCGCCTC
>CAZRIU010000015.1:0-9007 GCA_964600245.1 uncultured Dehalococcoidales bacterium | reverse complement strand
CTCAACTCGCCGCCACCCCGCCACACCCTACCAAGCTCTTGAGCCAGAGGGGCGTGGGCGGGCTTCTTCAGGCCCGGGTCTTTTTCAAAGAGCTTGACTGCCTCATCACGGGCGAGCTCTAAGAGGGCGACGTCGGAGAGCTTGGCCATGCGTAGGTCGGGCAGCCCGCTCTGGCGGGTGCCGAAGAATTCGCCGGGGCCTCTGAGCCTTAAATCTTCCTCAGCCAGCTGAAAGCCATCCTGAACCTTCTCGATTATATCCAAGCGTTCTCTGCCTATCTCCGAGGGATTTTCCGCCAGAAGCATGCAGTAGCTCTGAGCGCTACCCCGCCCCACCCGACCGCGGAACTGGTGCAACTGGGAAAGACCGAAGCGGTCGGCGCTCTCCACGAGCATGACGGTGGCGTTGGGGACATCAATGCCCACCTCGACCACGGGCGTCGAGACCAGCACCTGCAGCTCGCCGGAACGGAACTGGTGCATTACCTCGTCCTTTTCCGCCGCCGACATCCGTCCATGAATCAGGCCCAGCTTCAGGTCGGGGAAGATTTCGCCCGATAAGCGCTCGTATTCAGCCACCGCCGCCTTGGCCTGGATGACCTCAGATTCCTCGACCAGCGGGCAGATGATAAACGCCTGCCTGCCTTCGTTTACCTGACGGCGCAAGAAGGCGTAGGCGCTGTCACGCTGTTCGGGTTTGAGCCACTTGGTCTTGACCACCTGGCGGCCCGGGGGAAGCTCGTCTATCACTGAGAGGTCGAGGTCGCCGTAGAGGGTGAGGGCTAAAGTTCGGGGGATGGGAGTGGCCGTCATCACCAGGACGTGGGGGTTGAAGCCTTTTTGCCTCAGCGCCGAGCGCTGCTCAACGCCGAAGCGGTGCTGCTCGTCGACCACGACCAGGCTGAGGTTCTTAAAGCCGACCTCTTTCTGGATGAGGGCGTGGGTGCCGATAACGATATCAATTTCGCCGGCGGCGATTTGCCGCTGTATCTCCTGCTTCCTCGCCTGTTTCAGGTCGCCGATGAGCAGCGCCAGGGTGAGGGGGCGGTCTAATATTCCAGAGTAGGTGCGTAAGTTTTCCTCTTCGGCGATTTGCTCGCCGGCCCTGGCCAAAAGCTGGCCGACATTGGTGAAGTGCTGCTCGGCCAGTATCTCGGTGGGGGCCATGAAAGCGCCCTGGCAACCGTTGGCGGCGGCTACGAGCAGGGCGGCAGTAGCCACCACCGTCTTGCCGCTGCCGACCTCGCCCTGCAAGAGTCGGGACATCGGTATCTTTCTCTCCAAATCGGACAGGAGCTCTTTGAGCACCTTTTGCTGGGCGGCGGTAAGCTCGAAGGGTAAAGATTTCAGGAAGGTTTCGAGCGGTGTGGGGTGGGGACTGAGGGGGTTGCCCGGCTGGCTTGCCTGCCACTCGTGTTTTTTGCCCAGCACCCCGAGCTGCAGGATAAAGAGCTCGTCGAAGGCGAGGCGGTATCTAGCGTTGTTTTTGGTCGTCTCGTCTTCGGGGTAGTGTGCCTGGGCGATTGCCTGAGGCAGTTCCAAGAGCTTGCAGCGTTTTCTCAGTTCGGAGGGCAAAAAGTCCTCGACCTGGCCCGAAAAGCTATCCACCACCGCCTTCATCAGTTTTCTGACCTGGCGGGGCTTGAGCCCCTGCGTCAAAGAATAGAGCGGCACCAGGCGTCCGGTGTGGACCAGTTCCCTGTCTTCAAGTAGTTCCCACTCCGGGGACTCGAAGACATGGCGGCCGCCGAAGACTCTCACCCGGCCGCTGATGACCACCTGAGCGTTAGTCCGCAGGCTCTTGGCGACGTAGGGATTGTTGAACCAGACCACCCTGACGTTGCCCGTCTCGTCGCCGACGATAGCCTCAGTGCTGCGCCTGCCCCCCAGCCTGGTTTCCTGGGCCTGCCAGACGTTAGCCATAATGGTCTGCTCCTCGCCCTCGGCGAGGTCGGAGATGTTTTGGCGCTGGCTGTAGTCGAGGTGGCGGTGGGGGAAGAAATAGAGCAGGTCGCGGATGGTCTTGACCCCCAGCTTTTCGAATTTAGCCGCCATAGCCGCGCTGACGCCTTTAATCGAAGTAATAGATGAGTCCAGCGAGCCTGTGGCTATCTTGGCTACTTTAGGCGTAGCAGGGCGCTTGCGGGGGGTCGGAGCACTAACGCTGGGGGGCTTTGTCTCGGTTTCAGCGGGTATTTCGCCGAGTTGGGATAAAAAGGCGACTATCTCTTCAATCCAGCGCTGGCGGCGGGGCTGAGTCATCTCGGCGTACTTGGAGTCATCGAGTCGCAGGCGGCGGAACTGACTCAAAAGTTCGGGGCTGGTTATCGATTCTATCGCCTGGCCCGACCAGCGGTGCAGGAACCTGTCCAGGCCGCCGATGACGGCGGAATCGGTGTAATCCTTTTCCCGTTCCAGCTCCAGAATCTTGCGCAGAGACTCGATATTCAGCGCCAAAGTTCTCTCCCCCCGATATAAACCGGCTACTTGTCGCCCAGGATGGCTACCGACAGGACGTGGGGGCCGACATGAGCCCCGACTGACGGCGAGACCTTGAAGCGGAAGATGCGCTCGGCGGGAAACTTGTCGTTGAGCCGTTCTGCCAGGGCTTCGGCTTCGTCTGGGGTGGTGCCATCACCTATGGCCATTTCTTCGATACGGGAGAAGCTATGAGCAAAGTTATAGAGTTGCTCTATCGCCTTGGAACGGGAGTGTTCCCGGCCCACGGGATAAATCTCCCCGTCCTTGAGGCCAAGAACGGGGTTTATCCTGAGCATCGAGCCCAGCAGAGCCTGTGCCTTACCGATGCGCCCTCCCCGCTCCAGGTATTTCAGGGTATCGAAAGCCATGCGCAGGTCGGTGCGGGGGATGTTACGGCGGGCAACCTCCAGCACCTCGTCGAGGCTGGCGCCCTCTTTAGCCGCCCGAGCCGCCGTGATGACTATCAGCCCCTCGGACATCAGCGCCCAGGTGGTGTCAACTATCTCTACCCGGGGTCTCTTTTTGGCTAATTCCATAGCCTGCCGGGCGACGTCGCCGACGGCGCTGAGCTTGTGGGAGAGGGTGATGACGGCGACTTCATCGGCTTCTTCGGCCAGCTTTTCGTAGGCATCGACAAAGGACTGCGGGGTGGGCACCGAGGTGGTGGGATGGGTCTTGTCGGTGGTCAACCTTTCGTAGAACTGGTCGGTGGTGAGGTCGATCCCATCGCGGTAGACATCTTCGCCGAAGTGAATCAGCGAGGGAATTATGGTAAGCCCCAGCTCCTTGACCACGGCGGGGGGAATGCTCGCCGAACTATCGGTGATAACTTTTACCGTCATAGCTACTCCTTATCTCCCATTACCGCCACCGTCAACATCCCGGGGCCGGTGTGGGTGCCGATGACCGGTGACATCCGGGAGCGGTGGATGCGTTCTTTAGGGTATATATCGCCCAGCCGTTCCACCAGCGCCTCAGCTTCGTCGGGGCAGGCGGTGTTCTCCACCGCCATCTCCTCGATATTGGCATAGCCAGCGGCGAATTCGTAGAGGCGGTCTATCGCTTTTGAGCGGGAACGGGTCCGGCCTGCGGGCTCGACCACGCCGTCTCTGAGGGTGATAAGGGGGTTTATCCTGAGCACCGAGCCCAGAAAAGCCTGCGCCCGCCCTATGCGCCCGCCCCGCCTCAGGTATTCCAGGGTATCGAAGGCGGCCAGAAAGTCAACGCGGGGGACGGTCTGGCGGGCGACCTTTATCACTTCGTCGAGCTTGGCGCCGCTTTTTGCCGCCCTAGCCGCCGCCATGACGATAAAGCCCTCGGCCATGGTCGCCGTCTCGGAATCGAGCACTTCGACGCGGCACTTACGCTTCATCTTCTCGATGCTCTGGCGCGCTACCTCGTAGGTGGCGCTCAAGCGCGAGGTGACCAGAATAACCAGTATTTCGTCTGTTTTCTCGGCGAGTTTATCATAGACCTGGATAAATTCGGCCGGCGAGGGCACCGAGGTGTTGGGGAAGACCTTGCTCGTTTTGAGCTTTTCGTAGAACTGGTCGGGGGTGATGTCGATGCCGTCGCGGTAGACCTCCGCGCCGAAGCGGACGCTTATAGGCACCACCGAAATGCCCAGTTCGGCGACTATTTGGGGGGACAGGTCAGCCACGCTGTCGGTGATAATTCCGACCGCCACCTTAGACCACCTCCCCGAGCACGATCACGCTTAAGACCCGGGGGCCGACGTGGGCACCGATTACCGGGCTTACCTTGGAGCGGTAGATATTCTCTCTGGAGAATTTAGCACTCAGCTTTTCCGCCAGCCCGTCGGCTTCGTCAGGGGTGGTGGCATCCTCCAACGCCATCTCCTCGATGCTGGTGTAGTCGTTGGCAAAGTCGACCAGGTAGTCTATCGCTTTTGAGCGAGAGCGTTCCCGGGCGGCGGGATAGACCTCGCCGTCTTTTATGGTGAGGATGGGGTTTACCCTGAGCAGCGAGCCGAAGAAGGCCTGCGCCTTGCCGATGCGCCCGCCCCGCCTCAGGTATTCCAGGGTATCGAAGGCGATGCGCATATCCAGGCGGGGGATGTTCTTTTCCGTCAGCGCCAGAACCTCTTTAAGGTTGGCGCCCTTTTTCGCCGCCTTGGCGGCGGCGATGGCGATTAAGCCCAGCCCCATCAGCGACAGGCGCGAGTCGACCAGCTCGACAGGACACTTGCTTTTCCTCTCCTCCAGAGCTTGCTTGGCCGAATCGTAGGTAGCGCTGAGCTTGCGGGAGATGGTCAAGACCATGATTCCATCGCTCTCTTTAGCCAGCCTGTCGTAGGCTTCGGCAAAAGCGGCCGGCGGCGGTACCGAGGTGGTGGGGTGGGTCTTGTCGGTGGTTAGCCTTTCGTAGAACTGGTCGGTGGTGAGGTCAATGCCGTCGCGGTAGGCATCGGCGCCGAAGTGGACGTAAAGAGGAACAACCGTGATGCCCAGCTCCTTGGCCACCTCAGGCGGCATGTCAGAGGTGCTGTCGGTAACAATCTTGACCGTCATCGTTACCCCCTGTCCCCGAGCACGGCTACCCCCAGCACCCGGGGGCCGACATGCGCCCCGATTACCGGGCTCACCATGGTTCGGTATATTTTAGTCCTGGGGAATTGCGACTTGAGTCTTTTGGCCAGGGCATCGGCTTCCTGGGGGGTGGTGGCATCTTCCACCGCCATCTCGTCTATGTGGCTGAAGCTGGTGGCGAAGTAATATAAGTGGTCTATCGCCCTGGCCCGGGAATGTTCCCGGGAGAAGGGGAAGACCTCGCCCTCCTTGATGCCCAGTATGGGGGTTACCCTGAGTTTTGAGCCGAGGAAGGCGCGCGCCTTGCCGATACGACCTCCCTCCTCCAGGTACTCCAGGGTATCGAAAGCCATGCGGGTATCGGCGCGGGGGATATTCTTTCTGGTGAGAGCCATTAGCTCTTCGATACTAGCTCCCTTTTTAGCCGCCCTGGCGGCGGCGATAACAATTAAGCCCTGCGCCATAATCGCCCACTGGGAGTCGATAACCTCAACGCGGCAGGGGCGCTTCATTTTATCGACGGCCTCTACCATAGCTTCGTAGCTGGCGCTCATCTTGCGGGAATTAGCGATGACTAGAATTTCGTCGCTTTCTTCCGCCAGTTTGTCGTAGGCCTGGACGAAAACGCCCAGGCTGTCTATCTGGGTGGTGGGCAAAGTCTTGCTCTTGAGCAGCTTGGCGTAGAACTGCTCGGTGGTCAGGTCGACACCGTCCCGATAGATGCCCTCACCGAAGCGGACGTTGAGCGGGATGATGGTTATGCCCAGCTCTTCAGCTACATCGGAGGGTATGTCACCCAGGCTATCGGTGACAATCTTTACCGTCATTTAACCCTCCCCTTTATTCCACGGAGACAATATAGTTATAGTAAGACTGACCGCCTTGAACTACCTCAACCTGAAGCTGGGGGTGCTGCTTATCGAGGGTTTCGCCGACCGCCTCCGCCTCTTCCGAAGCGGTGTCGTCCCCGTAATAGATGGTTATGACCTCAACCTCGTCCAGATTCACCCGCCCCAGCACATCCTGGACGACGGCGTCAGGCTTATCGCCCACCGCCACCAGGTCGCCATTGAGAAAGCCGATGGCCTGGTGCTTTTTGATGTCCAGCCCGCCTAAGCGCGTCGAGCGCACCGCCCTAGTAACCTCAATGGACTTTACCGCATCTTTCGCCTTGTTCATGTTCTGGGCGTTAGTTTCCATATCGGCTTCGTAGTCGAAAGCCAAAAGCGCCGCCACGCCCTGGGGGATGGTTGTAGTGGGGACGACTTCGATGGTCTTTTCGGTCAGGGACTGTACCTGATTGGCGGTGAGCACGATGTTCTTATTATTTGGTAAGATAATGACCTTTTCCGAAGCCACCACGTCCACAGCCTGGAGCAGGTCCTTGGTGCTGGGGTTCATCGTCTGCCCACCGGGAACGATAAAGGTCGCCCCCAGACTGGTGAAGACGTTAGCCAAGCCCTCGCCAGCCACTACGGCCACAATGGCCACCTCGACGGCGGGCATTCTCTCTTTTTGCATCTCGATGAAGTCGCGATACTGCTCGTCCATGTTGCGGATGTTTATCTGGTGCAGGGTTCCCAGGGGAACGACACGGCTCATAACGTCGCCAGGGTCGAGGGTATGAATGTGAACCCTGACCGCAGAGTCATCACCGACGACAATCACCGATTGACCGCGCTTTTCCAGCCGCTTGCGGAGCTTGTCGGGGTTAAGCCCCTCGCCCTTGATGACAAAGTTGGTGCAATAGCCGTAGGGGACTTCTTCCGCGCCCACCATCTGGGGGGCTTTGGCGGTGAGGGGTACGCTGCTGGCCACCATCCAGGGTCGGCGTAACTTAAGCTGCTCCACCTCGCCCTTGAGGTAGTGGAGGACGCCTTCCAGGATGGTGTAAAGACCCTGCCCCCCCGCATCCACCACACCCGCTTCCATCAGTACGGGGAGGAGGGTGGGGGTCTTAGCCACCGATTCCTTGGCAGCGTTGACCGTGGCTTCCACGACCGAGACGACATCATCGCTGACGGTGTCGGCGTGCGCCTGGGAGGCTTCCGCAGCTTCTCGGATCACGGTAAGGATAGTGCCTTCCACGGGATTGCTTAAGCCCGCATAAGCCACCGTCGACGCCTTGGCTAGGGCGTCGGCCAGCTCCTGGCCGTTAATGGCGTCTTTGCCGTCCAGAGCCTGGGATAAGCCGTTGAAAATCTGGGAAAGGATAACGCCGCTGTTGCCCCGCGCCCCCACCAGCGCCCCTTTAGCCATAGCCTTGGTCACGCTGGAGGCACTGTGGTCGGTAGCCAGCTGGGATTCCTCTACGGTGGAGCGCATGGTAAGCAGCATGTTGGTGCCGGTATCGCCGTCGGGCACCGGGAAGACGTTAAGGGCATCAATATCGGCGGAGCTCTTCTCCAGCCAGGTGGTCGCGGCAGCGAACATCTCCCGCAGGTCCTGACCGTTGATAGACTTGGTTGGCGCCATATTTTATCCGTTCTTGCCAGATTCGCCTGGCTATGTTACTATATTGTATTACTATTTACGAGTTATGTGCGAAATTCTACCCTAAATTTTGGCAATAGTCAAAGGAGTCAAGACCTTGAAGTGTGATTTATGCGGTAAAACGCCGATGTTCGGCCATAATATAAGCCACTCCAAGCGCCACACCAAGCGGAGTTGGACGCCCAATATCCACCCCGTCACCATCACTATAGACGGCAAGACGAAACGGATGAACCTCTGCACCAGATGCCTGCGCACCCAGCACAAGCTGGCTAAGACACAGCCCGAAGCTCTGCCAGAGCCTCTTTGACCGTTTGCCCCGAAGCGAAGACAGCCGCCCCCGCCACCAGCACCCTCGCCCCCGCCTTAACGACTTTCGGCGCAACTTGAGCGTTGATGCCCCCGTCCACCTCCAGTTCGGCGGACAAGCCTTTTTCATCCAGCTCGGCGCGTAGTTTAGCTATTTTGTCCAGCGTCGCTTCGATGAAGGGTTGGCCAGCGTAGCCGGGATTGACCGTCATCACCAGCACTAAGTCAACCGAGGGCAGTATTTCGTTTATAGCCTTTAGCGGGGTAGGAGGGTTGAGCGACACCCCCACCTTCACCCCCAGCCCCTTGATTGCCGAGACTATTTGTTTAATTTTAGGGCAGGCTTCGATGTGGACGGTGATAATGTCGGCGCCGGCCTTGGCGAACTGGTTAATCTGATTTTCGGGGGCTTCGATCATGAGGTGGACGTCCAGAGGTAAGTCGGTCCACTGGCGCACCGCCGCTACCACCGGCGCGCCGATGGTTATCGGAGGGACAAAGTGGCCGTCCATGACATCAACGTGGATGTAGTCGGCGCCGGCCTTGGTGGCTTCGGCGACCTGCTCGCCCAAACGGGCAAAGTCGGCGGAGAGGATGGAGGGGGCGAGCTTTACCTTGAGATTAGCCACTCTTGACTCCCAGCGCTTTCTTGGCGGCGGCTAAAGCCTCAGCCACCCGCCTCGGGGCGGTGCCGCCGACAACGTCACGGGCGGCCAGTGATGATTTTACAGTGATAGAAAAGACATCGTCTTCGAAGAGAGGAGAGAACTTCTTGTATTCGGCCAGGGTGAGCTTGGAGAGGGGCTTATTATTTTCTACGGCGTAGCTCACCAGCTTGGCTACCGCCTCGTGGGCGGCGCGGAAAGCCTTGCCCTTCTTGACCAAATAATCGGCCAGGTCGGTGGCCAGAATATAGCCGCGCTCGATGGCTCGTTTGGTGTTTTCGGCATTGACCTTAACGGTCTTGAGCATGCCGGTGAAGACCTCAAGGGTGGAGAGCAGTGTTTCCACGCTGTCGAAGAGGGCTTCTTTATCCTCCTGCAGGTCGCGGTTATAGGCCAGGGGTAAAGCTTTCGTCGTGGTCAGCAGCGCCATGAGGTTGCCGTAGACCCGCCCCGTCTTGCCCCGCGCCAGCTCGGCGACATCGGGGTTCTTTTTCTGGGGCATGATGCTGGA